>JAWONR010000115.1:0-5862 GCA_033865115.1 Candidatus Persebacter sydneyensis
CATGAGTGCGGCGTTGATGACTGAATCGCCCTCATCCAGCGAAATGGCGTTAATGCCGTTACTGCGAGTGTTGGAAAAGTCGGACAGTGCCGTCTTTTTCACCACGCCCTTGGCGGTCGCAAAAATGACCTGTTCTTCGCCGTCAAACTTCTTAACCGGCAATACGGTTTGGACGGTTTCATCTTCGCGCAGGTTGAGAAGTCCGACAATTGGGCTTCCGCGCGCGCCTCTTGACGCCAGCGGCAGTCCGTAAACTTTCTTACAATAGACGCGTCCCAGATTGGTAAACAACATCAAATAATCATGAGTGCTTGCGACAAAAAGCCGGCTGATAAAGTCATCTTCGCGCGTGCCGGACGCTTTTTTACCGCGTCCGCCCCGCCGTTGAGTTTGATAATCGGAAGTCGGCTGTCTTTTAACATAGCCGCGGTGTGAAAAAGTCACCATCATTTCCTCTTCGGCGATGAGATTTTCATCATCCATCGCGGTGTTGTCAAATTCAGAGATGACACTTCGGCGCGGCGTGGCGAAAGATTCTTTCATCTCTCGCATTTCATCGCCGATGAGTCCGTCAATCTTTTCCGGACTCGCCAAAAGGTCGAGCAGTTCAATGACGGTATTAACGGCGTTTTCATAATCGGCGGCGATTTTATCGCGTTCCATCGCGGTCAGTCGGGCGAGTCGCAGGTCCAAAATCGCCTTTGCCTGAGTGACGGAAAACCAATAACCGTCTTTGCGCATGCCGCGTGACGGGTCAACATCAGCGGGAGCGGCGGCGGAGACATCCGGAAGCCGTTTAAGCATGTCAGAGACGGTTTTCGCCGGCCATGCCTTTTCCAAAAGCTTCTGTTCGGCTTCAGCGGGGGAAGACGAGGTTTTAATGGTGTTCACAATTTCATCAACATTGGAGACGGCGGCGGCGTAGCCTTCCAAAGTATGCGCGCGCGCGCGGGCTTTTTTCAGTTCAAAGTTTGCCCGGCGGACAACCACTTCACGGCGGTGCCGCAAAAAGTGTACGAGCATGTCTTTCAATCCGAGTTGTCGGGGCGCGCCGTCAACCAGTGCAACCATGTTAATGGAGAAATTCTCCTGCATCGCAGTTTCTTTAAACAGTCGGTTGAGGACAATATCAGCGTTTTCATTGCGCCGAAGTTCAATCACAACACGAATCCCCTGTCTGTCTGATTCATCGCGCAGGTCTGAGATGCCTTCCAGTTTTTTATCTCTCGCCAAGTCCGCGATTCTTGCAATCAGAGACGCTTTATTAACTTGATAGGGAAGTTCATCAATAATAATCGCGCGTTTGGTTCCATTTTTATCCAGGTCTTCAAAATGGGTCTTTGCGCGCATGGCAACACGTCCGCGTCCTGTAAGATAGGCTTCACGCACACCTCCCATGTTGGAGATAAACGCACCAGTCGGAAAGTCCGGTGCGGGCATTAACTTCTGCAATTCAGCGGGTTCCGTCTCTGGACTTTCCAAAAGCAAAAGCGCGGCGTCAATCACCTCACCGAGATTATGCGGCGGAATATTAGTCGCCATTCCGACCGCAATACCGGCGGAGCCATTCACCAGCAGATTTGGAAACCGAGCGGGCAAAACATTGGGTTCTTGTTCCGCGCCGTCATAGTTGGGAGAAAAATCAACGGTCTCTTTGTCAATATCGGCGAGCAGCGTATGAGTGATTTTTGCCATCCGGACTTCGGTATAACGCATCGCGGCGGCGTTGTCTCCGTCAATGGAGCCGAAGTTTCCTTGTCCGTCCACCAGCGGGTCGCGCATGGAAAACGGTTGTGCGAGTCGAACAAGCGCATCATAAACGGCTTCGCCGGAGTGCGGATGATACTTACCGAGCACATCACCGACAATCCTTGCGGACTTTTTATAAGCCTTGTTATAGTCATTTCCGACTTCGTGCATGGCGAAAAGAGTCCGTCTATGAACGGGCTTAAGTCCGTCCCGGACATCGGGCAGAGCTCGTCCGACGATGACGCTCATGGCATAATCCAAATACGCGCTTTTCATGCGCGTTTCCAGTCCGACCTGCTTCAATTCTTTGGCAAAATCAACGCCTTGACTCATATAAAATTCCTCGTTTGCAAAAGCAAAATTATAGCATATTTTCAGCACAATTTTGTCCAATTTTCGGCTGATTTTGGAGGGTTTTAATGCCCCTCAGAACGCCCTAAAATAGCGATTCATGATAAAAAAGGGGTTATACTATGGAAATCGTGTTTCACATCATTTTGTTGCACCCTGAAATTCCGCCAAATACGGGTAATATTATCCGTTTAGCGGCGAATACGGGCGCGGAGTTACATTTAGCGGGTCGGTTGGGATTTTCATTGGAAGACCGTCATTTACGGCGAGCGGGATTGGATTATCATGAGCATGCGCGGGTTCATAGTCATGAGTCATTGGAGTCGGCATACACGGCGGCGGGAGACGGACGGCGATTTGCGGCGGCAGTCGGAGGCGAGACGAGATACGACCGCCCATCGTACCAACGCGGGGACATTTTCGTATTTGGTTCGGAGTCGGTGGGTTTACCGCCGGAGGTATTATCGACATTCCCGGCGGAGCGTCGTTTGGTCATTCCGATGCGCCCGGACAATCGGAGCATGAATTTATCCAACGCGGCGGCGGTGATTGTGATGGAGGCGTGGCGTCAGATGAATTTCGCCGAGGTGTGATATAATCGTTTTTTTTTGAGGTCATACGGAGAAACTCATGCCCCCACACGTAGACGAAGGCGAATTACGCGCGACACTTTCGGAGAGTGCTCGGATGCTCCAAGACATTCGGGGGTTTCTTTAACTGCGATGACAAATCACGTCGCGTATCAGAAATAGACGCGGAGTTACAAAACGCCGAAACATGGCAGGACACTGAAAAGAGCGCGATGTTGGGACGAGAACGAGCGCGTTTGGACGGTGATGTTCGCGCGGTGGAGTCATTGGAGTCACAACTTGCGGATGTCACAGAATTACTGTCCCTGGCGCGCGATGACCGGAGCATGTTATCGGATTTGGCGGGTGAAGTCTCATCATTGAGTGCAAAGATATCAGCGCTTAACTTACGGCGGTTATTCGGCGGCGAGCATGATGACGGCGCGTGCTTTTTAACAGTTCAGTCGGGTTCGGGCGGCACCGAGGCTCAGGATTGGGCGTCCATATTATTCCGCATGTATCTTCGTTACGCGGACGGACGCGGATTTGGCGCGGAGATATTGGAGGAATCCAAAGGCGATGTTGCGGGATTAAAGAGTGCGACAGTTAAGATTTCGGGCGATTATGCCTACGGTCATTTGCGGACAGAGACGGGAATTCATCGTTTGGTTCGCAAGTCGCCTTTTGATGCGAATCATCGTCGTCACACATCATTTGCGGGAGTGTCGGTTTATCCTCATGTCAGTCGAGACATAACGATTGACATTAATCCGGCGGATTTACGGGTGGACACCTATCGTTCAAGCGGAGCCGGCGGTCAGCATGTTAACACGACTGATTCGGCGGTTAGAATTACGCACCTGCCGACCGGAATTATTGCGCAGTGTCAGAGCGACCGCTCCCAGCACAAAAACCGTTCTCAGGCGATGTCCATGTTGCGGGCGCGGTTGTATCAACGTCAGCAGGACATTGACAACGCGGAAAAGAATCGTTTGGAGAAGACCAAAGACGACATTGGCTGGGGTCGTCAGATTCGTTCTTATGTTTTGGACCAGTCCCGGATTCGTGATTTGCGAAGCGGTTATGAGTCCAGCAACACCCGGGCGGTTTTGGACGGCGATTTGGATGATTTTATCCGGGCGGCGTTGTTGTCGGCGGGTGGAGATTCGGAATAATGGGGTGGTAAGTGGTACAATACGGGGAGTTATGAAAGTTATTGTTCCAGACATAGGTGATTTTGCCGACGTTGCGGTTATTGAGATTTTGGTGAGTCCGGGCGATGAAGTCGCCGCAGAAGACGCGCTCATCACTTTGGAATCGGACAAGGCGACGATGGATGTCCCGTCTCCAGCGGCAGGGAAGATCACCGCAATTCACATAGCCCCGGGCGACAAAATCAGTGCCGGGACTCATATTGCGGACATGACTCCCGCCGGAGAATCGGGGGAGTCATCCCCTGCGGCGGCGGAAACTCCCTCGCCGGCGGCGGAAGCTCCCCCAGTGACGAAATCGGAGCCTAAATCTCCTCCAGCGGAGCCGGAAACTCCCTCGGCGGAGTCCGAAACTCCCTCGGCGGCGGAATCGGGCGGAGTTCGTGAAGTTCGGGTTCCGGACATTGGAGATTTTGCCAATGTTGCGGTGATTGAAGTTTTGGCGAGTCCGGGCGACACAATTGCGGCGGAAGATTCAATCTTGACATTGGAATCGGACAAAGCGACCATGGATGTTCCGGCGCCGTTTGGCGGGACAGTGCAGAAAGTCACGGTTTCGGCGGGAGACAAAGTCAGTTGTGGCGATTTAATCGCGCTTATTGAGGTAAAAGAGACAACAGGCGCAAAAGCCCCCTCCCCGGCAAAGACGGAAGCTCAATCTCCCGCGCCGGCGGCAAAATCATCCCAACCCACACCTTCACCGACATCCCAACCTTCCCCTCCCCAACCCACGCCGGCGGCATCATCAACACCGGCGGGAGAGTCATCAAAATCGCATGCCAGTCCGTCAGTTCGGAAGTATGCCCGAGAGTTGGGCGCGGACCTTGGACGAATTACCGGCAGTGGCATTCGCGGTCGGATATTAAGGAGTGATGTTCAGAGTTTCATCAAATCGGCGTTACAAAAGCCGGCGGGAGGCGGCGGATTGGATGACATTCCGGACATAGACTTTTCACAATTTGGCGAGGTTTCTTACGAGCCGTTGTCTCGGATTCGTCGTTTATCGGCGGTTAATTTGAGTCGCAATTGGCGGGTTGCGCCGCATGTCACGCAGTGCGGGGAGGCGGACATTACGGACATGGAGGAGTTTCGATTGTCATTGGCGGCGGAGGCGAAAAAGGCGGGTTATCGCATGACGCCGTTGGCGTTTTTTATTCGTGCGGCGGTGATGGCGTTGCGCCAGTTTCCGGAGTTCAATTCATCATTGTGTCCGGGCGGCGAGCAGATTGCGTTAAAGCAGTATTTTCATGTTGGCGTTGCGGTGGACACACCGGGCGGTTTGATGGTGCCGGTGTTGCGGAATGCGGACAAATACGGTTTAACCGAGATAGCGCGGGCGTTGTCGGACATTTCAGAGCGCGCGCGCGCGGGCAAGTTAAAGGCCGAAGAGATGCGCGGCGGATGTTTTACGATTTCATCACTGGGAGGCATAGGCGGTTCATTCTTCACGCCGATAATTAATCTCCCGGAGGTGGCAATTATGGGTGTTTCACGTGCGGAGATGCGTCCGCTGTGGGACGGCGAAAAGTTCACACCGCGTCGTATGCTTCCTTTGTCGTTGTCATATGACCATCGTGTGATTGACGGCGCGGCAGGAGCGCGATTTATTACTTATTATGCCGCCCTGCTCGCGGACATTCGGAGGTTGTCACTTTAATGTTTGATTTCGAACAGTTATACATTCAGATTGCCGCGAGAGTGGAGCTTGCTCTGCTGAAGGCGGAGCTTTTTTTGATGAAAATGCAGCTTCGGTATTTAAAGATGAAGCTTCGTTTTCTGGAATTCCTAAAACGCGTTTTGGAGGAGATGACCGGTCACAAGGATTAAAACCGGTTGTAAAAATTAAGTGACGGGAATTAAAAAAGGGCGGCAATTTCACCGTCCTTTTTTAAGTGGAATTCCGGTCTTTACGGATAATTTTGTTCTTTACAAACAACTCCGGTCTTTTTTTGGAAGACATGACCGGTCACAAGAATTAAAAA
>JAWONR010000116.1:0-5495 GCA_033865115.1 Candidatus Persebacter sydneyensis
GGCAAGTGTTTAGAAAAACTTAACCGAGAGATAAAAATAATTTAACAAAAACCGAAAAAATAGACACCGAATGCGCTATAATCTTACTTTTAACCCATTCTTTCCCCCCCAGGAGATACTCCATGACCCCGCAACAACTACAAAAAACCATCCGCGACAAAAAAGTCAGATTCGTAGACTTTCGCTTTACCGACTTTCACGGTAAATTTCACCATATCACCGTCCCCTCCTCCGAAGTCGACGCCGAATATCTCGCTGAAGGTAAAAACTTTGACGGCTCCTCCATCGAAGGCTGGCGCTCCATTGAAGACTCCGATATGGTGCTGAAACCCGACCTCAACACCGCGCGCATGGATCCGTTTGTCGATGAAACCACCATGGTGATCGTGTGTAATGTCTATGAACCCGGAAACAAAAAAACTTATTCACGATGTCCTCGCTCTCTCGCCGCCGATACCATGCAATATCTCAAAAAAACCGGCGTCGGCGACGGCGCTATCTTTGGACCAGAACCGGAATTTTTTGTCTTTGACTCCGTGCAGTGGGCAAACGAAATGCATAACAGTGGCTTTCGTATCTTCAGTGAAGAAGGCGCTTGGGCATCCAACGCCGAATTGGACGGGTTTAACACCGGACACCGACCAGGCGTCAAAGGCGGCTATTTTCCCGTCCCTCCAGTCGACTCACTCGTCGACCTGAGAAATGAAATGTGCATTAAATTACAAGAGTTCGGCATACAGGCCGAAGTTCATCACCACGAAGTCGCCACCGCCGGACAATGTGAAATCGGCTCCCGAGGCGGACCTCTCGTGCCACGCGGAGACGACAATCAGTTTCTTAAATATGTCGTGTGGAATGTCGCACACCAGTTTGGAAAAACCGCCACCTTTATGCCAAAACCCCTAAAAGGCGACAATGGCAGCGGCATGCATGTCCATCAATCCATCTCTAAAAAAGGACGCAATATCTTTCAAGGAAAACTCTATGGCGGACTGTCGCAAGAAGCTCTGTGGTATATCGGCGGCATTATCCGTCACGCAAGAGCCCTAAATGCACTGACTAACGCCTCCACTAACTCTTATCGGCGACTGATGCCCGGGTTTGAAGCGCCCGTAAAACTCGCCTATTCCTCGCGTAACCGTTCGGCGTCCATACGCATACCGCACTCTTCGGACAAGGCGCGGAGAGTTGAAACTCGATTTCCCGACCCGTCCGCAAATCCGTATCTGTGTTTTTCCGCCCTGTTGTTGGCGGGATTGGACGGCATCAAAAATAAAATTGACCCCGGCAAACCAAGTGATTTTAACTTGTATCACAACACCCGGAGCGGTGACCGAGGCATTCAAAAGATTGGTGAATTGTGCGGTTCGCTCGCCGATGCCCTGGATGCGCTTGATGTCGACCGAAAGTTTTTGACATCCACCGGCGTGTTTAGCGATGAATGTCTGGATGCCTACATTGAGCTGAAGCGCGGAGAAGTTGCCCGCTTCCGCGCCGCCCCACAACCGATAGAATTTGAAATGTATTACTCCTGCTGACGTTATGCAGTCACGTGTCGTCGTATCCTGCGCCGGCAGCGGCAAAACACAGCAGATAATCAACCGGCTTTTGCGACTGTTGGCCGAAGGCGCAAAACCCGGTGAAATTCTCGTCATTACATTCACCAACAAAGCCGCCGCGGAAATTCGCGAGCGACTGTTGGACACTCTGAAAAAGATTGAAGAAGACGGCGAAGCTTCTTCTCCGGGCTTGGAGCCGTTCAACAACGAAGAAAGACAAAAACTTATTACATGTCGGCGGGAAATTTTATTGGCGGTCGAGCCGGCGGACATGTTGTCCGTTCATACTTTTCACAGTTGGTTTTTGATTTTGATGCAACACCGCCCGTTTAACAAGGATGTTACGCCGCCAATCATTTGCGCCGACCAAGACATTGTGTTTGAACAAAGCTGGCGGCGTTTTGTCGTCCGTGTTGAAAGAGGCTCTTCGCCGGTGTTGGATGAAGTCCTCGCCCAATTGTCGCCGTCCTCGGTGAAAAAGATGTGCAAGGAGTTTAAAGACAACCGCAATGCGTTTTGGCTGTGGAAGAAAGAAGGCGCGCCGGGACTTTCCGATGAGACGGATTTGGACGGTGTTTATAAAAAGATGCGAGCCGCCGCCTCTGAATATGCCGAATGTGCCACCGGAGACGGAAAAACAGCGACAAAAGCAAGAGAAGCGGCGGAGCGTCTTGCCAAAGATGCCAAGCCGGAGACGGAAAAATCGGCGTTTTTAACCACTGAGAACAAGATAAACAAAAATTTGCAAAAAGCCGCGGAAACAAACGGTTGTTTGCCGGCGTTGGAAAAATGTTGTGAGTCCATTTTGGAAGTAATAACGGCGAAACAACAAAAACAAGCGGAGAAATTTAATGTCGCCGCACTTTCAGTGTGCGAAATGTTTGACGAAGAGTGGGAAGCCGTTTTGCGGGAGCGAAATGAAGTTACATTTGACGGACTGGAATGGCAGGTGCATGATTTTTTACAGAACGAAAAAAGCGCGGAAATATTGTCGTTGCGAATGTACACCCGCTATCGCCATGTTTTAATTGACGAGTTTCAAGACACCAGTCCGATGCAGTGGCAAATCATTCGCCGCTGGTTGTGGGATTCGCACGGCAGTGACATGCAACCATCAGTGTTTATTGTCGGCGACCCAAAACAGGCGATTTACGCCTTTCGCCGCAGTGATTCGCGACTGTTGGAGCTGGCTCAGCAATTTCTTAATGAGCATTACGGCGTGGGAGAGCCGGAACATGAGAATACATGCCGCCGATGCGGTGAAAACATTCTGGAACTTGTCAACAAAGCATTTGATGACAAAACTCTTCCCGATTTTAAAGAACACCAGGTCGGCGGTGATAAACCAGCCGGTCGTGTGGAATGGCATACATGGCACGCCGAAAAAGAATCATCCGAGTTTGAATCAATTCGCAATCCATTAACAACGGGAGCTCCCGCCGGCAGAGACAGGCCAACAGTTCGCGCCAAAGCCGTTGCTGAAAGAGTCAATAAAATTTTGCAAGAGTGGGGAATTCATGAAAACGGCACTTGTCGTCCGTGTCGTCCCGAAGACATTTTGATTTTAATGCCGCAAATGACGCATGCCGCCGTACAAGTTTCCGCGCTTGCCGAATATGACATTAAATGCACCATGTCAAAAGCAAGCGGCGGCAATGCGTTTACTGATTCTTTTGAATGCGCCGATGTTTTGGATTTAATTGCCGTTTTGCTCGCGCCGCGCCGTGACTCTTCTCTGGCGCGCGTTTTGAAATCACCTGTTTTTTCACTGTCCGATGAAACATTGGAGGCCATTGTCGCCGAAAAGGGCGAGTCATTGTGGGAGAAACTGCAGGAACATGACGCCGTAGAATCAAAACGTGCGCGGGAACAGCTTCTCACATGGCGACAACAGGCGGAAACTTCATTGTTGCCGGCGCATGACTTTTTGGCGGAATTGTATGCGAGCGGCGACATTGTGGCGCGTTATTGCGCGTCAGTGCCGCCGACAATGCGACAACGAGTTGAAGATAATTTGTTGCGGTTGTTGGATTTGTCATTGCAGTTGGAAGGCGGTTCACATCCGTTATTGTCTCAGTTTTGGGAGGGCGTTCGCCGCCGCGATAATTTTGGCGCGCCGCCGCCCGCAGAATCCGGCGTGCGATTGATGACTATTCATGCCGCCAAAGGACTGCAGTCACCGGTGGTCGTGTTGGCGGATGCGGATTTTAATTTAGCCGGCGGAAAAGGCAACAGTTTTGATATTGTTATGAAATGGGAGCCCGAAGAAAAAGCACCGTCTCTTTTTGCCGTGGCGTTGCGTCAATATCCCCTCGCTTATAAAGAAATAAAAGAGGACAAAGCTCTCCGCCGTGAAAAAGAACAGGCGAATTTGTTTTATGTCGCACTCACCCGAGCACAACAAGCGTTAATAGTTTTTTCATCCGAAGAACGAAAAAACGTCACTGAAAAAGCTTTCTCAGCAATGCGTGAATTGTCTCCGGACGGCGATACAGTCAGGGAATTTGGCGACATACTATATCCTCCGTCCGAGAAACAACAACCATCTCCCGTAGCCGCCCATAAGTCCGACTCCGTTAATCCCGTTGTTGCCGGACAGAGACAGGAACGCATGGCAATGGCGACTCACGGACAAATTCGCCATCAAATTATCGCCTTGTTGTTGTCCGATGTCGGCGAAACTGTCGCACGACAACTGGTCGCCGCCGAAGAATCACAATGGAAAGAGGCGAAACACATGCTTGCTTCTCCGGAATTGCAAAAACTCTTAAACCGTCCAAAAAAGATTTTGGTGGAGCGCGATTTTGCCATAGACGGAAAGATTACCCGTCCCGATTTGGTCATCGTTCGAGAAGATGAGACATGGGTCGTGGATTATAAAACCGGCGACGCCGTCACTCGTCATCGTCCTCAGTTGGAAAACTATCGCCGCGTTGTCGCCAAGGAATATCCCGACAATCCCGTGCATATCGCCGTGCTGACTTTGCGCGGACAACTGCATTGTTTGGATTCCGCCGAATCTTAATCACTCCCGCGAATCTTAATCACTCCCGCCGTAAAGACGGATGCGGCGGTTATTTAAGTAAAACTTCCAACAACTTCCGATGCGCCGGAGTGTGAGCCGTTGATGGTGTGAGAATCGCTTTTTCAGAAGCGCGCCGGTGATTCTCATCAATCGGCGGCGGGTTTTGCATTAACATCTCTCCCACCTGCCGGGCGCGGGCGATGCTTTCGCCAAAACGTGCGATGATGACTTCCACTGTCGCATGATGTTTGGGGTCGTCCATCCAACAATCATAATCGGTGCATATCGCCAAAGTCGCGTAACATAATTGCGCTTCCAACGCTAAAAAGACCTCCGGAATGTTGGTCATGCCGACAATGTCCGCTTTTACCGAATCACGCAAAAAGAAACTCTCGGCGCGAGTGCCAAGCCGCGGACCTTCCACACAGGCGTAAGTCTTTTTGCCGTGTGCGGTAAATCCCAGTGACTGACAAGCCGATAAAAGAGATGCGGAAAGTGAAGGACACGCCGGATTCGCCGATGAAACATGCGCCGCCAAACCGTCTCCAAAAAAACTCATTGTCCGCCGTCCGCGAGTA
The DNA here is from genome assembly GCA_033865115.1 of Candidatus Persebacter sydneyensis. Lineage (GTDB taxonomy): Bacteria > Pseudomonadota > Gammaproteobacteria > Tethybacterales > Persebacteraceae > Persebacter > Persebacter sydneyensis. Next base: position 5,163 of record JAWONR010000116.1, read on the forward strand.
TGGTCAAAATACTGGTCGGGAATGATAAAGTCGCCGGGACGAATCTCTTCACGCAAACTGCCGCAGGCGGAGACCGCGATAATTTGTTGCGCGCCGGCGCTTTTGAGCGCCCAAATGTTTGCGCGGTAATTAATCTCGGACGGCAATAAACCATGATTTTCACCATGACGAGGTAAAAACAAAGTCTTTTTGCCGTCATCGCCGACAATTGTCGTCAGCGGTGCGGATGGCGCGCCAAAAGGTGTTTCAACAGATGATTGGGAAACTTTGCCGCCGGAAAGATTATAAAAACCGGAGCCGCCGATAATCGCCAGCATGGTTATTTGCCGTTGC
>JAWONR010000117.1:0-5180 GCA_033865115.1 Candidatus Persebacter sydneyensis
ACTCCAAAAAGGACGAAATAATGTCTCGAAAAGGTTATTCTCTCCAAGCCTTCGCCTTGTCAAGAATCTATTACGCCCAATTCGGAAAAAAATATGGCACCGTCTTTACCATGGAAATGAACAACAAACAATATCTCATCACCGCAAAACATCTCTCTGAACTCATGTCCTTCTCTCCCCAAAATGAAGCCGTTTTACCCGTCTTCTATAAAAGAAAAATCCAAAATATTCCCGTTAAACTCGTCGGACACTGCCCAAACGAAATCGACATCTCCGTCCTCACCGCAGACAGCGAATTTAAAGCTCCCATCACCATGACTCCCGACTCGCCAAATTACGCCTACGGCGAAGACGTCTACTTCTTTGGATTCCCGTACCCCGCCGAAAGAAACCCAAGACTCGTCATCAATGACAATAACTTCACTCCCTTCGTTAAAAAAGGCGCCATCGCTTATGCCTCTCAAAGCTACTTCTTTATCGACGGACACAGTAACCCCGGATTTTCCGGAGGGCCAGTCGTCATGCAATTTCTTGACGACTCCGAAAATCCCGAAAATGACCTCTATCATGTCATCGGCGTCGTTAGAGGATACCAAACCACCAATATCCCCGTCTTTAATAAACTCGGCGAAACCATGTTTAAATTCAATGAAAACTCCGGTATCACTCTCGTCTATGACATACAAGCCGCCGTTAATGTCATTAACGCAAACCCCATCGGCGTCCCCATAAACCATAAACCGAAATAAAAACCAACTCCCGACAATCCGCATACGCCAAACAAACTTTCCGCGTATAATTCAAATATGACCTCCGGACAACACGCCAACAACTCTCAAACTCCCGCCGACCCTCTGACTCTCTCCCGGCGATTTTGTACCGCGCCCATGATGCGATACTCTCACGCCGCCGCAAGACGGCTCTGGCGTTATCTCGCGCCAAACTCACTGCTCTATTCCGAAATGCTCGTCTGTGACGCCGTCATTCACGGTCCCAGACAACGTCTCCTCGACTTCTCCGGACAATCTCCCGCCGCCCTGCAACTCGGCGGCGGAGAACCGAATAAATTACAACTCGCCGGACAAATCGGCGAAGAACTCGGCGCCGCTGAAATTAATATCAATTGTGGCTGCCCAAGCAAAAGAGTGCAATCCGGAGGATTCGGCGCATGTCTTATGAAAAAACCAAATGTCGTCGCAAATGCCGTCTCCGCACTCAAAAAATCCGTAAAAATTCCAATCACCGTTAAATGCCGCATCGCCGTCGATGATATGGATGCCGACTCCGGACTCCTGCAATTCGCCAAAACTGTTGTTGATAACGGCGCCGATGCCATTATCATTCATGCCAGACGCGCCCTGCTGTCCGGACTCAACCCCGCTCAAAATCGCGCCGTCCCGCCGCTTGACTATGAACGCGCCAGGAAACTAAAAGAATCTCTCGGAAATTTCCCGGTCATCGTTAATGGTGGAATTGACAACCTCCAAAAAATATCTCAACATCTTAACACCTTTGACGGTGTTATGTCCGGACGCGCCATCGCCAACAATCCTTATTGGCTCGCACAAGCCGCACAAAATGTCTATCTCTCAAAACCGCCTTCGCGTAAAGACGCCCTGCAATTCATGCTCAATGACGCTGAAACCCGTCCGACAAATGAATGGCGAAAAATAGCAAACGCTTTAATGGGTCTGTTTCACGGCGAAAAAGACGCAAGATATTATCGCCGATGTCTGATGTTGCCGCGCGAAAATGCAATTCCACTCCTCCGCGAATACGCCAAACAATGACCAAACTCTTGGAATACTGCCGACTCGCAAGATTTAACCGACCCGCCGGCGCACTCTTGCTGCTCTGGCCGACTCTGTGGGGATTGTGGCTCGCCGCTAAAGACATCCCCGAAACAACAATGCTCGCCGTCTTTGTCGGAGGCGTCTTTTGTATGCGCGCCTTTGGATGCGCCGTTAACGACATCGCCGACCGAAAACTGGATGCACAAGTTGAAAGAACCAAGAACAGACCGCTCGCCGCAGGGACAATTACCGTTGCGGAAGCCGTCGGAGTCGCGGTGTTTTTTCTTGCTCTGTCATTTGTCCTGTGGCTGCAGCTTCCGACTGTCGCCAAATGGTGGGCGATGTTGGGACTCGCCGTGGCAATGTTGTATCCGCTCGCAAAAAGAATCATGCCTCTCCCGCAGGCGGTGTTGGGTGTCGCCTTCGGTTTCGGCATCCTGGTCGGATATGCCGCCGTCCGACAATCATCTCCGCCCGCCGAAGCATGGTGGTTTGTCATCGCAAACTGGTTTTGGGTGATGGCTTATGACACCATCTACGCCATGTGCGACCGCGATGACGACATCCGAGCCGGCGCAAAAAGCAGCGCCATCGCCTTCGGCGAAAAAGACGTCACTGTCGTCAGCATGTGTTATATCGCCGCCGTTGTGTTGTTGTCCTCCGCCGGCATCTGGTTTTTTCCGGAGTCTCTCGGATATCAAGTCGCACTTATCGGTGCGATGTCTCTGGTGTTTGTTTTTTGGCGTCTGTATCGCTGGCGACAACCGGAACAATGTCTGTTGGCGTTTCGTCTCAATCACTGGTTCGGCGCGTTTGTCTGGGCGGGACTCGTCTCCGCTTTTTTATAAACTTATGCAACTCTCAAAAGACGGATGGATTGACAATGTCGCGTGCAAAAAAAGCCCGCATTATAACTCGCGTCCAAATGACAAGGTCAAACTTCTGGTCGTGCATGGCATCTCCCTCCCGCGGGGGGAATTTGGAGGTGAAGCCGTCTCTCAATTGTTTTGCGGTTCGTTGGATTGTAATTCGCATTCATCTTTTCAGAGTCTAAAAAACCTGCGCGTGTCAGCACACTTTTTTATCCGCAGAGACGGACAACTCATTCAATTTGTATCATGCGACAAACGGGCCTGGCACGCCGGACGTTCACAATGGCGCGGAGAAAATGACTGTAATGACTTTTCCATCGGCGTGGAGTTGGAAGGCGCGGACGACATTCCCTACGAATCAAAACAATATTCAGCGTTGGGTGAATTGTTCGCCGCGTTGGAGAAACATTATCCCGGCATGAAAATCACCGGACATCAACACATCTCTCCCGGACGCAAAACCGACCCCGGCGAGGCTTTTGACTGGCAAAAACTGTTTGACTTAATCGGAGAATCCCATGACGGACGCGCTGATTTATAACCCGCCCGGCGGCAAAGTGTTGGGTTCGCTGGTTTTGTTGCACGGTTTGGGAGCATCCGCCGGTGATTTGTTTCCGCTGGCGGGAAGATTATGCGGCGGACAACTCCGCGTGATATGTCCGCAGGCGCCGACTCGTGCAATTACCGTCAACGGCGGATGGCAAATGCCGGCATGGTATGACATTGCCGGCACAAACTTGGAGGACCGACAAGATGAAACCGGCATTAAAGACTCCGCGGAGCTGATAGAACAATATATCGTCCAAGCCGAAAACGAAATGGAATCACAACGAATCTTTGTCGGAGGTTTTTCACAGGGCGCGGCGATGGCGTTGTATGCCGGTTTGCGCCATCGCCGACAATTGGGCGGCATTGTCGCATTGTCCGGTTATATGTTGCTCGCCGAATCACTCTCTGATGATGCGGCGAGTGAAAACCGACAAACGCCGATATTTCAAGCTCACGGCGATTTTGACCCGGTGGTGTTGCCGACATGGGCGGTGCAATGTCGTGACACTCTGCAAACCGGCGGCTGGTCTCCGGTCTTTAAACAATATCCAATCGCACACAACATCTCCGAAGATGAAATTGACGACTTGGATGAATTTCTCCGCAACACTTTGGCGGAATAACGGCGTTAAACCAAACAACATTAATTGTCAGACACGCCGCACACCGCACATTGCGGGTCTCGCGGGACTTTCACTTCCCGGATTTGCATGTCTCGCGCCGCGATAAGCAACAGTCTGCCGGGAGTCGAAAGATGCGGCGCGGCGACAAGTTTAATCGCCGCCGCCGCCTGCAGACATCCGACAACGCCGGTTAAAGGCGCAAAAACGCCCATTAATGCACACGGTGTTTCGGTTGCCTCTCCGCTTTCACAAAACAAACAGTTATAACATGGCGATTCCGACTTCCGAGAGTCAAAAACCGCACTTTGTCCGTCAAAACCGGAAGCCGCGCCAAACACCAGCGGTGTGAGAGTTTGAACACAGGCGCGGTTTAACAAGTGTCTTGTCGCATAGTTGTCACTGCAGTCCAAAACCACGTCGCATTCTTTGGCGGCGGCGGCGGCGTCTTTGACCTCTTCAAACCGAAACCGGTGCGCGCTGACTTTGCAGTGAGGATTAAGCGCCGACAATGTGTTTTTGGCGGAATCCACTTTGGGCTCGCCGATGGCGGAGGTCTGATGCAGGATTTGTCGTTGTAAATTGGTTAAATCGACTTCATCATTGTCATAAATGACAATATCGCCAAATCCCGCCGCCGCCAGATACAACGCCGCCGGACATCCCAACCCGCCCGCGCCGACAACCAGCGCGCGCGCGTTGTTAAGTCGCTGTTGTCCCTCAATGCCGATGTCATCCAGCAAAATATGGCGGCTGTATCGTTGTAAAAGTGAGTCATCCATGAGTGGATTGTAATGCGCCGCGCATAAGTTTGTATAATTTGCGAATATGTTGGAATTCTTTATTAAGGGATTAATCCTAAACGCGGGTTTGATTGTCGCCATCGGAGCGCAAAACGCTTTTGTTTTGGCGCAGGGATTGGCGCGGCGGTTTGTCGGAACCGTGGCGGCGGTTTGTTCAATTTGCGACATCATTCTTATTGCCATCGGCATCGGCGGCGGCATCATTGGAAAACAGGCGGCGACAGTGTTGACTTATGCCGGCGCGGCGTATTTGTTTTGGTTGTCGGCAAAAGCCGCAAAAGCCGCGTGGAAGGGAGACATGCTTGCCGCCGCCGAACAATTACCACAAACTCGCACCGCCGCCATTGCCGCCGCGGTCGGATTGAGTTTGTTAAATCCACATGCCATTTTGGATATGACAGTGATTTTTGGCGGTGCATCGGCGTCTCTGGAAGGAAATGAGAAACTCGCATTTGCCGCGGGAGGCGCACTGGCGTCAATATTATGGTTTTTTGGACTCGGTTTATGCGCATCCAAACTCGCGCCGACTTTGTCCAAGCCGAT
>JAWONR010000118.1:0-4581 GCA_033865115.1 Candidatus Persebacter sydneyensis
AATGACTAAAAAAACACGAAAAATATTCCCAGAAGGCGTAAATTCCCCGTTTTTTTGTTTTTTCTGCTATAATATCTGGAATACCAAAAAGAGAATCTGACTCCATGAATCTAACCAACCACTTTCTCATCGCCACCTCGAACCTTGACCGCTCGGTCTTTGCCAAATCGGTCATCTATGTCTGTCGCCACGATAGTGACGGCGCATTTGGACTCGTGCTGAACAAACCCAGTGATACTTCCGTCCGAGAATTGCTGGAATCCCTCAAAATACCTCCCGCCGCCGCGGTCGCCAATGTCCTCCACGGCGGACCGGTCAAGCCCGAACAAGTGTTCATTTTACACAGTCCTCCGGGCGAATATGATGTCACCATTCGCGTCGATGACAACATCGGTGTGACAATGTCCAAAGACATCTTGTCCGCCATCGCCGAAAATAGAGCGCCGGAAAAGATGCAGTTCGCCTTTGGTTATGCAGGTTGGGACTCCGACCAATTGGAAACTGAAATCCGTGAAAATGCATGGATTGCCATTCCCGCCAGCGCCGATATCATCTTTGATATGCCTCCGCCGGAAAGATTGGATGAAGCCACTAAAAGACTCGGTTTTGATATTAGAAGCCTCTCCGCCGACACTGGACGCGCCTGATTGTGATTCTGCTGGCTTTTGATGTCGGACGCAAAAAAACAGGCATTGCCATCGGCAACACCGAAACCGGTACCGCACGTCCTCTGGCAGTGACTCGCGGCGGACGCGAAAGACAAGCCGAAGATATCGCCAAGCACATCCATGAATGGCAGCCGAAACAACTGATTGTCGGCTTGCCAACTCACATGGACGGACGCGAACACCGCATGACTCGGTTTTGCCAGGTCTTCGCCGACATGCTCAAACAACGATTCTCGCTGCCGGTGTCTCTTGTTGATGAACGACTCAGCACCATCACCGCGCGCGCTGTCGGCGGAGGTGTTAATGCCGATTCAGTATCCGCGGCGATAGTTTTGCAGGACTGGCTTTGCCAACAGACGCGCACTAAAAACGCCGCCTGATTTTTTATTCCCAAACAGAGAGGAGACAACAATGTCAACGGAACTCGCGATGGACGCTTTTTGGATGCCCTTTTCCGCCAATAAGGAGTTTAAGGCCAAACCAAGACTAATTGCCCGTGCAAAAGACATGCACTGCTATGATATGGACGGACGTAAAATGTTGGATGCCACCTCGGGTTTGTGGTGCTGCAACGCCGGACATTGTCGCGACCCGATTGTCAAATCCATTCAGGAAAAAGCCGCGACTCTGGACTTCGCGCCGACTTTTCATCTCGGACATCCGGATGTGTTTAATTTCAGCGAGCGACTGACTGCATATTCGCCCGACCCGCTTAATGCGATATTTCTAACCAACTCCGGCTCCGAAGCCGATGATACCGCGCTGAAGATCGCGCTGGCATATCATAAAATATGCGGGAAGGGCGGAAAACAACGCTTTATCGGACGCGAACGAGGTTATCACGGTGTCGGTTTTGGCGGTATCTCCGTCGGCGGCATTGTTAAAAACCGTTCCTGGTTTGGAGGACAAGTGTTGCAGTGTGACCATCTGCCGCATACACTTTTGCCGGAGAATAATTTCTCTCGCGGCATTCCCGAAAAAGGCGGGGAGTCACTCGCCGATGCTTTAACCAATATTCTCAATCTCCATGACCCTTCAACCATCGCGGCGGTGATGGTGGAACCAGTGTCGGGTTCCGCGGGAGTGCTTCCGCCGCCGAAAGGGTATCTGCAAAAGCTGCGTGAGTTGTGTGACAAACATGACATTCTTCTTATTTTTGATGAAGTCATCACCGGTTTTGGACGTCTTGGTAAAAACACCGCTTCTGAGTATTTCGGCGTGATACCGGACATGATTACTTTCGCAAAAGGTTGCACCAGCGGCTCCGCACCTTTGGGAGGCGTGATGGTGCGTGAAGACATTCGCCAGACATTTTTGGATGCGGCGGACGGCGGTAATATTGACTTCTTTCACGGTTATACTTATTCCGGTCATCCGTTGTCAGTGGCGGCGGGAATGGGAACGCTTTCTCTTTACGAAGAAGAAGGACTGATGGAAAGAATTGAACGCGAGAAACTCGCCGACTATTTTGCCGAAGGCCTCCATTCACTTCGCGATGCGCCGAATGTTAAAGACATTCGCAATATTGGATTTATGGGCGCGGTGGAGCTGCATCCCGCGGCGAAACCGGGAGAGCGGGGTTTTAACATCTTTGAACGCTGTTTTCATGAAAAGGACTTGTTGATTCGCATTACCGGAGACACGATTGCCTTTTCGCCTCCGCTTATTGCAGACAAGTCGCATTTGGATGAGATCTTCGGCAAAATGAACGATGCATTGAGGGAGTACCAATAGTCGCGAGCAAGCCGCAACAAACCATGTTTAGCCGCCGCAACGCTCTGTTGCGCGAAGCCGGGCTGACCTTTGGATGGCTGTTTGTCTTTTTGCTGCTGATTACACTCTCAACATACTCTCCCGCCGACCCGGCATGGTCGGTTGCCGGTGAAGACAACGGCGAAGGCGTGCGTAACCGGCTGGGAATCATCGGCGCGAATATTGCCGATATTTTGTTTTCATTCTTTGGCAACACCGCTTATTTGTTTTGTTTGATAATTCCGGTGGTTTTTCACGCACTGTTGAGACAGACTGAAGACGAATCCAAAACCGAAACTGAAACCAGCTCCATTGAAGAAAACGGCGCGAAATTGTTGTCTCTCGCCGGATTGTTGTTGTTTATTTTGTCGTCTTCGGCGTTGGAATATATGCGGTTTGCCGAATACGGACAAGAGTTGCCCTCCGGTGCCGGCGGCGGAGCCGGGAAACTGCTCGCACAAGGCATGTCGACATGGTTTGGTTATGTTGGAACATGTTCAATCCTGCTGTTTTTGTGGATGGCGAGTTGGAGTATGGCCGCCAACATGTCATGGTTCACACTTTGTGAAAACATCGGACGGGGTTTGGAAGCCGCACTTAAAGTGATTAAGTCACAGGTGACCGACTTCTTTGAAGAAAGAAGCAAGGCTGAAGTTAAAAGTCCGCCGACCGCTCCGGTCTTCACGCGCCCGAGACCGACTCCGACACCGCCGCCGCCAAAACCGACTCCGAAGCCCGTCCAGAAACCGACTCCGGCGCCGTTGTTGTCGACATCATCAGCGTCATCCAAAAACGCCAATGCGGAGTTGCCAAAAGTGTCGTTGTTGGATGCTTATACCGAAGATGAAAACGGCATATCCGAAGAAGTGCTGGCGCAGAATGCGGAGTTAATTGAAACAACCTTAAATCATTTTGGCGTGTCGGTTAAAGTGTTGGAATCACATCCGGGACCGGTCATCACTCGCTACGACATACAACCCGATGCAGGCGTAAAAGGCGCGCAAATTGTCAGTTTGGTGCGCGACATTGCACGCGCACTGGCGGTGTCCGGCATTCGCGTTTTGGAAACCATTCCCGGCAAACACTGCATGGGTTTGGAAATCCCCAATCAACACCGCGCCACGGTTTATTTCTCCGACTTAATCGCCGATGAATCATACACCAGCGGCGAACACACTTTACCGCTGGCGTTGGGCAAAGATGCAACCGGTCATCCTGTTGTCGCTGATCTGGCAAAAATGCCGCACTTGTTGGCGGCGGGAGCAACCGGCTCGGGTAAGTCGGTTTGTGTTAATGCGATGTTGTTGAGTTTGTTGTTTTCGGCGACTCCGGAAAAGTTGCGCTTGATTTTAATTGACCCGAAGATGTTGGAACTGTCATCGTATAATGACATTCCTCATTTGCTGGCGCCGGTGGTGACCGATGTGTCATTGGCGCCGGCGGCTTTAAGTTGGGCGACTGAAGAAATGGAAAACCGCTATCGCATTATGTCCGCCGCCGGTGTTCGTAATATTGACTCCTACAATCGTCAAATCGCCGAAGGCAAAATCGACAAAACCGATGATGAGGAAGAACGTCTTCCGTTGCCGTATATTGTCATTGTCATTGATGAGTTGGCGGACTTAATGATGACAACCGGCAAAAAAGTGGAGATCGCCATCAGTCGTTTGGCTCAAAAAGCTCGGGCGGCGGGTATTCACTTAATACTGGCGACTCAGCGCCCGTCCGTGGATGTCATCACCGGTTTGATAAAGGCGAATGTGCCGGGACGCATTGCATTTCAAGTCGCCTCCAAAGTTGATTCTCGAACCATTATTGACCAAATGGGCGCGGATATTTTGTTGGGAATGGGCGACATGTTGTATCTGCCGGCGGGAGCGGGTTCTCCATTGCGGGTTCATGGGGCTTTTGTTTCGGATGATGAAGTTAAGCGGGTTTCCAATCATTTACGGGCTGAACGCCCGAGTAATTACATTGCTGATTTTCAGACTCCGATTCATGTTTCGGAGGGCAACGGCAACGGCGGGGAGGAAGATGAGATGTACGACCAGGCGGTGGAGGCGGTGATGTCCGCGAATCGTCCTTCCATATCACTGGTTCAGCGGAAGCTCCGCATAGGTTACAACCGCGCCGCCCGGATTATAGAATCAATGGAGGCCGC
>JAWONR010000119.1:0-4459 GCA_033865115.1 Candidatus Persebacter sydneyensis
CCCAGTGATGAAAGTGACCCCGCCAGCCAGTCATAATCTCCCACCGCCAAAATATTGTCCGCCCCCATAAGAGCCCTTGACAAACGACCCTTAAAAACACCCGATTTCATTGTATTAGAACGCGGCTCAAAGACCACAACTATGCGGCGTTTGGGATGCGCACTCTTAACTGCGGCGATTGTTTTTTTATACGCGGTCGGATGATGCGCGAAATCATCATATACGACAATATCACCGTCCACCAACTTCTGCAAACGGCGCAACGGAGGACTAAAATCATTAATCAATTCCTCCAACTTTGAAACATCCGCGCCCGCATAATGCGCCGCCGCAGTTGCCGCTAAAATATTATCCGCATTCGCTTCACCAATTAACGGAGGCGTGAAACGACAAACCGTTTTATGACCGCGGGTAATGCGCGTTTTATCGCCGTATTTTCTTCTTTGCCATTCGCCGCCGCCGCCAAAACGAGTCACCGGACAATATACGCCCATTTGTAACGCCTCGTCTATGTGTCGCGCGCCCGCGCGGACAATGATTTGTCCGTCCGACGGAACCGACCGAAACAAATAATGAAACTGACGCGCGATTTCATCAACATTCTTATAAATGTCCGCGTGGTCAAACTCCAAATTGTTCAACAACACAATAGACGGACGATAGTGTAAAAACTTCGGACGCTTGTCAAAAAAAGCCGAATCATATTCATCCGCCTCCACCACAAACAACCGTGACTGGGAAAACGCCGCCGATACCCCAAAGTTTGGCGCAACTCCGCCCAATAAAAAACCGGGCTCTTTGCCGGCGCGGTGCAAAAGCCAAACCAATAAAGACGCCGTGGTGGTTTTGCCATGAGTGCCGGCGACCGCAATAACCGTTTTATCACGCAAAATTGTTTCGCCCAACCACTGAGGCGCCGAAACATAAGGACGACGCTCGGCAAGAATCGACTCCACAAACGGATTGCCACGTGACACCGCGTTGCCGATAATATAACAGTCCGCGGGACGCGCTCTTACATCCGCATCGTAACCGGTAAATAACGGCACTCCCAAATCGCGCGCGGCCTGTCCCATCGGCGGATAAAAATTAATATCACTGCCGCTGACTTCATATCCGGCGCTTTTTGCCAACGCCGCAACTCCCGTCATCAACGCGCCGGATATTCCCACAAAATGTAAATGCTCGCGCTGTCCCCTGTTCATCAACGCCGCCATATCGGCTTAACTTTGTTTTCCGATTCCATAACATCCAAATATTTCTCATGAACCGCGCGCTCATCATCAGAGACCTCGGCGGCAATGACCGGCACCGCGGCGACATTTGCCACAGGGTTTTCGTATCGCATGGTCATGGGCATCTGCTCGCGCATCATCGCGTAATAAACACCCGCCAAAAGCTGTGCGTCCAATCTTGCGTTATGAGTCACACGAGCCGAATCATCAACGCCAAAATGCCGACACAAGTCCTCCAGCCGATAATGACGAAGCCCCGTAACGCGGCGGCGAGCGAGCTCCAATGAGCATGTGATTTTGCATAAATCGCGAACCGGCTTCATCTTGCACAATTTAAACTCGGCGTCCAAAAAAGCACAGTCAAACTCGGCGTTGTGAATGATAATTTCATTGCCGCGCAAAAACTCCGCAAGTTCTTCGGCGATTGTCGAAAAAACAGGCTTGTCCTGCAAAAAAGCCGGAGTAATCCCGTGAACTTTTTGCGCCTGCGCGTCAATCGCGCGTTCGGGATTGCAAAAACTGTGAAACTCCCCGTCCTGTCGCCGGTTTTCATAAGCGATGGCGACGACTTCCACGATGCGATGACCGCGTTCGGCTTCGAGTCCCGTGGTTTCAGTGTCTAAAAAAACATGTTTCATTGCGTTTTTGTTGTTTGCCCTGCGGCGACATTTCGCGCGGCGTCCTGCGCGAGCTGGTCGGCGCGAATATTCTCAACATTGTCGGCGTGACCGCGAACCCATCGCCATTGAACATTGTGTTTTTGAGCGGCTTGTGCCAAAGACAACCACAAGTCGGCGTTTTTCACGGCTTGATTTTTTTTATTAACCAGCGCGCCGTTCTTATGCCGCCATGTCGGCATCCACTCGGTGATCCCTTTCTGCAGATACTGCGAGTCCGTAAAGAGTTCCACATCACACTTGCGTTTTAGTGACTCCAGCGCGCGCACCGCGGCGAGCATTTCCATGCGATTATTGGTGGTCTCAGCTTCCCCGTCATAAATCTCCTTGCGAACATCGCCCCATTGCAAAATCGCACTCCATCCTCCCGGTCCCGGATTCCCAAGACAGGCGCCGTCCGTATGAATACGCACTTTCATGTCGGGCGGTTGGCGTGTCTGGCGCGCCAGATGGGAAGCCGATGAAGCCTGCCGACATGACGAATTCCAACAGTTGTTTTTTGCGCGCTGACAAGATAAACACCGCCGCCGAGCGGCCACCATCTTCTTCCGGCTTTTTCCATCCATCCCCATCTTTTTCTGTTGTTTTTGTCGTGCGGAGGAAGAAAAGCGGCGAAACGTCCTTCTATCACCGCCATATCCAACAGCGTCAGCCAGTCACGCAGTCGCAACAGTGAAATCCAGTTATTCCGCCAGGGCATCCGAGAGATTCTTGCTCCCAGCAGGCTCCAAGGATTAAACCCGATAATCAAAAGTCGTCCCTGCGGTCGCAAAACTCTGGCAGCCTCCCGCAACACCGCATGCGGAGAGTGAGAAGATTCCAGCGCATGAGCGAGCAGGATAAAGTCAACAGAATCAGCGGCAAAAGGCAGAGCGGACAAATCGGCGGTGATATTCCCACCATCCCCGACGGAGAGTCGGTTACGGATGGGAGCTCGCAAAAGCGAGGGTTGTCGGCAGAGTCCCATTTGAAGCGCAAAGTAGCCAAAGGCATCTTCACTCATTCGCCGGCAGTAGCGGAGTTCTTGAGCCCGCACCCACCGACCGAAGTCGGAGGCAAACCATTCTTCGGGTTGGTTTTCGTCGATGGTTCGTATTAACATGGTGTCATGAGTGTTTCCGTTGAAGTCGTTCCGTCATTGGAGGATAATTATATCTATTTAGCGGTGTCGGACGGCGCGGCGGTGGTGATAGACCCTGGTGATTGCGCGCCTGCGGCGGTTGCGTTATCGTCTTGTGGGTTATCGGCGGAGGCGATATTAGTGACGCATCGTCATGCGGACCACATGTCGGGAGTAGGCGCGTTATCGCGTCTTTACCCTAAAGCGGAGATATACGCGCCGGCGGAGTGCAACATAGCGGGCGCACGTGAGGTCTCAGACGGCACCCGGTTGTCATTATTATCAGGCGCTTTGAGTTTGGAGACACTGTCGGTTCCGGGTCACACACTGGGACATGTGGCATTTTACGGCAGCGGTTTATTATTTTGCGGAGACGCATTATTCGCCTGCGGTTGCGGACGTATGTTTGAAGGCACGGCGACGCAGATGTACGAATCGGTTTTGCGGTTATCGTCCCTGCCGCCGGAGACGAGAACATATTGCGGACATGAATACACTCTCAGCAACATAGCCTTTGCCCGTGCGGCGGAGCCGGACAACGAATCATTATTGACACGCGAGCATCAGGCAAAAGCCACTCGCGCTCGCGGCTTGCCGACAATGCCATTCACGATATCGGAGGAGTTAGCAACGAATCCATTTATCCGGGTTGGTGAGAGCACATTGATAGCATCGGCGCGGGTTCACGGGTCATTGGATGATTCACCGGTATCGGTTTTTGCGGCATTGAGGGGTTGGAAGGATGAGTTTTAGATGTGAAATTAGCGCAAACTGGTCATTCTCTCGTAAGGTTTTGAGGCGGAAATTGGCACGAATATCGGGAAATTTGTCCCGGATATCGGAAAAATTTGCAATAAGCGCGTGAAATTGTGTATAATTAGGGTCATGAATGGATAATAACGCGAAAAGGGGAGTCCATGAATAAGTGCAACAGTAGTCAATCATTCGGCACATTACTGCGTTTATGCGCGGGAGTCACTGCCATATTTTTATGTTTCGTTGCGGCGAATGCCGCGCCACCTGTGACCTCGAAATCATCGGATATTGCGGGCGCAGTCCCCACGGCATCCGAGTCATTCTTTGGTTCATCGACCAAGTCCGATGTCGATTTTAGTGTTTCACAGCGGGTGTCTTATATTTCCTGGGATGAGTTACCACAATTATCTTCAGAGATTGAGTCTCAATCTCCGACCCCGGGCGGAGTGGTATTTTCTCAATGGCGTCAATATGGAGACATAGACGCTTCATCGCAGGTTTATAATTTTGGTTCATCCTCTGCGCGGTCTTTTTCATTGAACGAGCACAAAACCGGATTTTCAGCGGCGGCGGCGGCTTTTCCGGCGTGGCAGATTGTTCTTGGCGCGGCGTTATTTGCGGTGCCGATAATTGCCACACAGGCGGGAGACGACAGCACTCCCGCACCGGCG
>JAWONR010000120.1:0-4379 GCA_033865115.1 Candidatus Persebacter sydneyensis
TGCGGTTGTACAAGGGGAATATTGAAATTCGCGGACGTGAATCCGACAACTCGCTTTTTGACGAGACACTGGCGTCTTTTGAAGATGACGGAGGCGTATATCATCAGGCTGATGCAGCGGGATTCATCAAACTCAACGCCCTTCGTTTGCGGCGCAAGTCCTGATGTTTTTGTGGAGTTGAGCTTGCGGAGTGTAGAATAAAGACATGTCAAACGCTCCCGCTCCGGTTTCGGAAAACCCCGACATCGCGCCGGACATTGCCCTGCGTCCAAAGACGTTGTCTGATTATGTCGGACAACCCCTGACAAAACGACAATTGGGAGTTTGTATCGCCGCCGCCAACAATCGCGGCGAGGCGCTTGACCATGTTTTGTTATACGGACCTCCGGGACTCGGCAAAACAACATTGGCCGCCATCATTGCCGCCGAGACCGGCGGGAGATTACATTCAACAACAGGACCGGCGTTGGAGCGCGCCGGCGACATTGCGGCGTTAATGACCGGTTTGGCGGCTCGAGACATTTTATTCATTGATGAGATTCACCGCCTACATCCGGCGATAGAAGAAACCATGTATTCCGCGTTGGAGGACTTCCGTTTGGACATCATAGTCGGCGAAGGTCCCACCGCCCGCTCATTACGTTTAGACCTTCCGCACTTCACACTTGTCGGCGCGACAACTCGCCGTGGACGTATGACATCCCCATTGCGAGACCGTTTTGGGATTGTTTGCGGTTTGGAGTATTACGATGACGAAGACATGCGTTCAATAGTCCGCCGGAGTGCTGAGATGATGAAGTTATCGACAACCGAAGACGGCGTATCAGAGATTGCCCGTCGTGCGAGACGGACACCGCGCATTGCAAACCGGTTATTACGCCGAGCCAGAGACTTTGCGGAGGTGGAAGGCAGCGGGACAATTGACGGAAAGACGGCGGCGGCGGCGTTGGCGATGTTGGGAGTTGACATTGCCGGATTGGACACCATGGACAATCGCTATTTACGGGTATTGACGGAGAAGTTTGGCGGCGGTCCGGCGGGAGTAGAGACATTGGCGGTTGCCATAGGCGAGACGGCGGACAATTTGGAGTGTTTCATAGAGCCGTATCTAATTAAGGAGGGTTTTTTATCCCGTTCCCCGCGAGGTCGAGTGGCGTTACCATCGGCATTCCGTCATTTGGGATTACCGGTAAAAGACGGCGCGCCGTTATTGGGCGGAGACGGTTAAAACGATGTCGGAGTCATTTTCATTGTCCATGCGAGTGTATTATGAAGACACGGATGCGGGCGGAGTGGTGTATCATGCGAGTTATGTGCGTTTTTTTGAGCGAGCCCGAGCCGAATACATACGGCATTTGGACATTCCCGGCTTATGGCCGCCGCGCGACATGGTGTTTGTTGTTCGTTCATTGTCGGTTGAGTATTTGCGTCCGGCATATTTGGACGACCTTTTACATGTTGATGCCAAGCCGCTTCGGCGGGGACGTGTTTATGTTGACTTCGCGCAGACAGTGTCTCGCGCCGGTGAAATGTTGGTAACCGGCGAGGTGAGACTGGTATGCGCATCCGGCTCCCCATTACGGGCGTGTTCATTGCCGCCGGCGTTGTCGGCGGTGATGGACGGAGAGATTAGTTAGAACATGGCAGACAAAGGTTTTTGGTTATTAGTGTTATCGGCGAGTCCGGTGGCACAGGCGGTGTTGTTAACATTGGCGGTGTTGTTGTATTTAACCTTGTGGAAGATACTACGCAAGATTAACGGATTACGAGGTTATGAAAACGACTGTGATTTGTTTGAAGAGGACTTTTGGCATGGCGGCGATTTAGATGCATTGGAGACAAGAGCTCGCGCGGGAGATTATGGAGCGCAGGGCATATCACGAGTGTTTTTGGAGGGTCAGGAGGAGTTTAAGAAAGCCTGCGCCACCGGCGATGAGAATGTGAATTTGATTCTGGAGAGTGTTCGCCGGGCAATGGATGCGGCATCCCAGCGCGAGAATGAGTATTTGGCACGTCACATGCAGTTTTTGGCGACAGTGGCGGGAGTATCACCGTACATTGGATTGTTGGGAACAGTGTGGGGGATAATTAATGCCTTCCAAGCGTTAACAAAAACATCACAGGCGACAGTGGCATTGGTCGCACCGGGAATTGCGGAGTCATTAGTCGCAACGGCGATGGGTTTGTTGGCGGCGATTCCGGCGTTAATCGCCTACAATTATTTTTCACGGCGGTTGGAGCAGTTGGAGACTCGTTTTGAGAACTTCTGCAATCAGTATTTAAACATCTTACACCGGAACTTATGAGGCGCCGCGGTCGTCGTCCCATCAGTGACATTAATGTCGTCCCATATTTGGATGTCATGCTGGTGTTATTGGTGATATTCATGGTAACCGCGCCGTTGTTTAACCAGGGCGTTGTTGACTTGCCGAACGCCGGCGAAAACACGAAGACCCGTTCCCAAAAAGCCAATGCATTGGAGGTGTTTTACACCGCGGACGGCGGCAACAACAGTTATCACATCTACGACCACGAACGCGGAGTTGAAACTGAAAAGATGAATTTGCCAAGACTGGTGCAGACATTAAAAGAAGAGACGTTATTAAGACCTTCAGCACCATTGGTAATCTCCGCCGACGGCGTATTGTCTTATGAACAAGTCGTGCGCCTTTTGGGGCGTTTGCAATCGGAAGGATTTGCGACCGTCGCCATTAAGATCAAAACCGGAGAGTAGTCATGCGGCGGATTAAAAGAGGAGAAGCGCCGCGCAAGACCGCCGTGCAGGCGTTTTTATTGCAGGCGTTCTTTTTTGGGGCGTTCTTCATCAATGTTGAAAGCGCTCCCCAGCCGCTGCAGGATGTCATTAGTGTTGCACTTCTAACTCCGCCTCCGCCAAAACCGGAGACACAACCCGCGCCGAAACCGAAGCCGAAACCCAAACCGGAGCCGAAACCGGAACCCAAACCGAAAAAGACGGAGGCACCGGAAGCCGACATCTCTTTAAAACGCGAGGAGGAGAAACGCAAACAGGAAGAGTTGCGCAAAGCCGAAGAAAAGAAACGACAAAAGGAGATTGAACTCAAAAAACGCGAAGAAGAAGAACTCAAAAAACAAAAAGAGGAAGAGCGTCTTAAAAAGGAGGATGAGGAGCGCAAACGACTTAAAGAAGAGAAAAAGCGCAAAGAAAAGGAAAAAAAGAAGCGCGAGGAAGAAGAGAAACGTCAAAAAGAAGCTCGTGAAAAGGCGCGACTTAAGGCGATTGAAGACACCGCCGCACAACGCGCGGCGGCGGAACAAAACGCGCGGGCACAAGCCGCTCGTGCGGCGGTTGTGGCGGACTTGCGGCGCGGTTATGTTGCAAGAATCAAAAACCGCATTGAATCATTCTTAGTCACGCCTCCGAGTGCCAAAGGCGTCTCCGGCTTGGTGGTGGTTGTGGAGGTCAATTTGGATGACGGCGGCAATGTTTTGGGTTTTCCGGAGATTGCCGAATCCAGCGGCATTGGTGAGTATGATGAAAGTGCATTACGGGCGGTGATTCAATCATCGCCGCTTCCGGTGCCGAAAGACCCGGAGATTATGGAGGACTTTCGCAACTTGCGGCTTCGCATTTCGCCGGAATAATCACTGACAATTCATCTTTCCAACCCGTCTTTCAACTCTTTTTATATTGGATTTCAACTCTTTCTTTCAATTCTTTTTAATTGGAAGCGGACAAAAACCTCGCCGGCGGCGTAAAATGACGGCATGACCAAAACCAAAAAAGACATTCCCGCCCGTGAGCGGTTAATTGTGGCATTGGATGTTCCGGACATGCATTCAGCATTGTCATTGGCGGACGCCATTGGTGATGCGGCGGGGTTTTACAAAGTCGGTTTGGAATTGTTCGCCGCCGGAGTCGGACGTGAATTAATAGACACATTAAAAAAACGCGGACATCGTGTCTTTGCGGACATGAAGTTGTTTGACGTTCCCGAAACAGTCGCCCGAGCGACAAAACAGGTTGCGGATTCAGGTGCGGACTTCCTAACCGTCCATGGCAATGATGCGATAATGGAATCGGCGGCAAAAGCGGCAAAAGAATCGGGCGGCGAGTTGCAAATATTAGCGGTGACCGCATTGACAAGTTTGGACGACGGCGACTTGCGAGATTTGGGCTTTAAGTGTGATGCTCGCGAGTTGGTATTATCCCGTGCGAAGCGTGCCTTGTCATTGGGATGCGGCGGTGTTGTGTCTTCGGGTTTGGAGGTGTCATCATTACGCGAAGAATGCGGTGAAAACTTAATCTTAGTGACGCCGGGAGTCCGTCCGGTGTCCAATCGTCCGCCGGACGACCAAAAACGGGTGGCGACACCGGCACAAATCATCAAAGACGGCGG
>JAWONR010000121.1:0-4132 GCA_033865115.1 Candidatus Persebacter sydneyensis
GCGTCAATTACATCCCGCGAATATGACAATAATGTCGGCGCGTCAATCCGACCCGATGGCGGAAAAGACAACATGGATAACTCCCCTCCCACCGCCTGTCGAACCGGTGAAGCATTGACCTCTAAATGCTGATGGGGTGAAACCAAAAACTCATCTTCATCCGGATAATAAGTAATGTTCAACGCGTAATAATAACGAGGTTTTCCATCACCCAACCAGCACGGCAAACAACCAATCTCACGTCTGATACCCGGTCTAACTTCCTGTATCACCTCCGGTTCAACTTCCCGCTCAACTTCGTTACTCGCTCGCGCCTTTAACTGCTCCGCTTGCAGTAACCGCCGCAAAGCGCTGTTTTCCGCCTGCAAACCCTTGTTTTCTCTCCGCAACTCCTCCAAATTGGCAGCGGAAACACCATCCGAAGCTCCCTTTTTGCCTGCAAGATGAGGCGGGACCTCTATCGCCGTTGTTGCCGAATCGCCTCCCGACCCCAATCCCGCCTTTTGTTTTTTGCCTCCGCCGGCGACTAATGTTTCTGATACCTCCTCATCAGGGTCGGACGGCGGTGACTCTTCTCCCGCTTCGCCCTCCGCTCCGGACTCTCCTCCTTCATGACCGAGCTCTTGTTGTCGCTCCGGAGGCTCATATCCCAAAACACCGGTGCATAACTCCGGATAATCAGTGCATACTCTTGTCAAATCCGCGTCTTTCGCCATTAAAAGCAATAACACCACAACCGCCAAAATTAACATTATTTCGGTTTGCGTCAGTGAAATAAGTTCATCGCGCTTTCTCGCCATGTCAAAAACTAACGTGTGCGTTCCAACTGCTCGGAAATTTTCTCCAACCGAACGGTAATGTTTTCCAACGCCCTCGTTAACTCAACTGTCGCCTCCGCTGATGCGCCTTCAGTTCCGCGCCGCGCCGCCGAAACTTCGGAAACTGTCGCCGCCGAACTTTCACGCAACTCTTCAATTAACCGGTTAAATCCATCTCGAACCTCGCCCAATCTCTCAATGTCACCGCCGGTGTTTTCCACCAACTCTTTTTGACGCTCCGCCAACACCTGCAAACCTTCATTAATTTGCCGCATGTTTGTCGCCAAATCAGTCGCCGCTGTGCGAAAATGTTCGCCGATGGAATCACGCAACGCCTCCGACGCCATTGTCGCCGAACCCGACGCCTGTTCTTCAACCGCCGCCGCCGCCGAATTGAGCGCGTTTAATGCCTCGGATGTTTTTTCGGCGGTTTCTGCCGCTGTCTTTGCCGACTCCCTCAACGCCGCCGTGGATTGTTGCAATATCTTGGAAATATCATCCGCCACCGCGCGATGCGCCTCCACCGCCTCACGCATGTCTTCGCTAACATCATCAAGCGGCATTTTATGCAAAGTGTCGGTGATGCGGTTGCCAAGAGTGTCGAACAACTTCACCGCGGTCTCTCCCAAACCGTCTCCTACACGTTCAACTTCATTGCGAATGTGCGTCGCATAAGACTGCGCCGCCGAATCCACCGTCAAAAACGACTTCTCCACATGTCCCGCCGATGATTCCACCGCGTTAATCGCCGCCTCCAAACGATCTGTCGCCACCGCCGCCTTCGCCACCATGATGTCATACTCGTTTTGCGGAACTTTCACGCCATATATCAATCCAAAACGCCACAACATCCCGATAACACTCGTGCCAAGCGCAATCGCAACCGTCTTTAAAACCGAATTCACGCCTTCTCCGGTCGCGTTTTTAACAATCGCCAACTCCACATCAAACGCCAACGCCAACGCCACCACCGTCAATGTGTAAACAAATCCTATAAAATAACAATTATCACCGACCACCTGCCGGTTTTCATTCTTTTCACCCTTTGCCGCCCATCCGTACAAACATATTAACCCGCCCAAAACTCCGATTCCCCACCAAAAATCATGCCGCACCTCTTCAAACAACGCCGCCGCCGCCATGCCCATCACGCAATGAAGCGGAGGATAGCGCAATAACTGATGAAACTTTGAAACCTTCATAACGGCACCACCTTTTTCACCCGCGCTCCCGCCGCGGCAAAATAACTCTCCCAAAAATCCACATGACCGCGTGTCTGTAAACCGCGTAACTCCGGACGTTTAATATACCATATCTCCACCTCCACACCGTTTAATATCGGACGTAAAAACTCGCGTGCATAATCTCCGTCACTCCAGCGGGCAAAATCATTGTTGCCGTCGTAGTGCGAATACTGTCCCGGCACATTTTGCAACATGTCCGATACCACCACCAACCGCTTTCGTTCCGCTCCTTCAAAATGACGGGCGAGCGCAACCGAACGAATCATCTCCAAAATCGGCGAACGCTGACCCGCCGGCAATCTCGCCAAACTCTCAATCGCCTCGCGCATCGGACGCTCAAACTTGCGCTCAAACTCCCGCGCCACATCCTGACAATTCACCACCAGAGGATTGCATGTGCTTTCATTGCCCGGATTGCACAATGCTATGGATGGAGTCGGCAACGCCAAATTATCCTCGCCCAAAACAAAAACTCCCGCCCATTCATACAACTCCAACCGCTCGCGTACAAGTGTTTCCGCATGCGTTCTCACTCGTTCAATTGTTTGCTCGTCCATCGGGTCGGTGGCGTCAAACAAAATCGCCGTGCGGGCATGAACACCGTCTTTCGGACAAAAAGTGTTCGGGTCTATCGGCGGTGCATTCCACGGCGCAATTGCCGCCACACTTCCCAACGCCAATAACAACACTCCCAACGCGCCAAATGCCACTCCGCGCTGCTTTTTGTGGCGGTTACGCCTCATGGTAATTCCAAAAACTTCCGTATCACCCGGATTTCTTCATCACATCCCTTTAAAAGCTCCTCCGACTTTTTATATAGCGCCTCCGCGCGGCGGCGACTTTCTCCTCCGCGTTTGTCCAAGAGTGTAAACGCCTTCCGGTCCGGATATTGGGCAAAATATGCCGGCGGCGCACTGCCGCGCAATTGTTGATTCTTCACCCGATATGCGCGCAAAAGTCCGCTTGCCAACTCCGCCGCCAAATGTGCGGCGTCTCCTGTCTGGTCGCGAAAATCATACATCGCACGCGCCTTTGTCCGCATCGTCGAAGTCGCGTCTTGTAATACGCTCAACGCCTGGCGCATGCCTCCGCCGTAATTGTTTTTCCAGTCTTGTATGCGTTCTCGATTTTCATCCGCCGCTTCGGCGTGTCTGTTTTTTGCCTCTTCCATTTGCCGCCACATCGCCCCGAAACCGGGATAAGAATCATCATATTCATATCCCTTCCAAACACCGAACATCGCACACAACGCGCCCAAAAAGAACAAAATGATGGAATCCACCGAGCCAAACAATCCGCCGTCCATGGCAAACAATCCGGCAATTGCCCGCTCCGATGCCTGAGCTGCAATTAAAGAAGAATCCAAATCAGCGGCTTTTAACTCTTCAATATGAACGCGATACAAAGTCGCCAGTGAAACCATCGCCAGACAAACCGTCATACACAGAAAAAACCAAACCAATCCCGCCAAGTTAGCCGCCGGATTATGATGATTTTTGGCATAACGCAATCCCAAAACGCCTCCCCAAAATGCAAACGCCACATTTACCACGCCGATAAGAATCGCGGTTGCAAATCCTCCCAACACACCATGTCCGCTTGCCGGAGCGAAAAAATAACTGTTCAATGCGCCTTCGGCTATCGCCGCCACCAATGCCCATACCGACTGTGTGACTCGGTCATCGCCGGTGGCGTCTCTGCTAATACTATTGTCGCTTTTAAATTTGTTATATGCGGCTATGGCGTTGTCTTGTGCTCGTTTTGTTGTTTCCGAATCAATGTCCGGAGGCGCTACAGCGATGGCTTGTTGTCGTTTTCGTTTTGATTCTTCCAGGACTTCTTCGCATTGTTTAAGTTCATCTTCGGCGTATCGACAGTGTTGATCTAGTCGTCCGATATATTTTTGACCTTCTTCGCGAGCCGCCGCCATAATTTGCACTTCAAACCCGCCGGGCGATGCGGCATCCGGCGGAGGGACACCTGCATGCGCATCTCGCGAAGCTTCTTCATCTAGTTGCAGGCGTTCTGCAATTTCATCCCGCGCCAAGTTAATATCCACAAAGCACTCCT
>JAWONR010000122.1:0-4112 GCA_033865115.1 Candidatus Persebacter sydneyensis
GGAGTTTAACAACGCGACATGAACATAATTGATGAACTCGCCGCTGTTTGCGGCTCGGACAATATTGTCGACGGCGCGAAGGCGGATGACAAATACCTGCGCGACTTTTTACGACAAAGAGAAGGACGCGCATTGGCGGTGGTGACGCCTCAAAACACAACGCAGGTTTCAGAGTTGGTTAAGATTTGCGCAAAACATCACACTCCAATTGTCCCGCAGGGCGGCAACACCAGTTATCGCGCCGCATCAATCCCCGATGAAAGCGGACGCGCCGTGGTCTTTGCGATGGAGAAAATGAACAGTGCGCCGGAAATACTGCCAACTGATGTTATGTACGCCTCCGCCGGTTGCACCTTACAATCAATACAAGACGCCGCCGAAAAAGACGGGAGATTCTTTCCACTCGACATTGGCGCAAAAGGAAGTTGTCAAATCGGCGGCAACTTATCCACCAATGCCGGAGGTCTTAACTTCTTACGCTACGGCGGCGCGCGTGAATTGTGTCTCGGCATTGAAGCGGTCTTGCCGGACGGAAGAATCATGCGCCTGCCCGGCGGCGCGCGCAAAAACAACTCCGGTTATGACTTAAAACACTTATTAATCGGCGGCGAAGGCACATTGGGAATCATCACCGCCGCATGGTTGCGTGTTTATCCTCCCCCGCGCGCGAGAGCCGCCGCCTTCGCCGCGGTTGATGACATACAATCCGCCCTGTCATTGTTGGAAATGAGCGGCGAGCTTTTGGAAAGTTGTGAAGTCATGCCGCGCAATCTCATGTCATTGTTGAGCCGTCATTGTCCTCAAGCTCCACAACCTTTTGCGGAGCCGCCGCCGCTGGCGGTGTTGTTGGAAGCCGCCGGTGATGATGATATTGGAGAGAGATTAAACTCCGTCTTATCCGCCGCCATTAAAGACAACATCATTAAAGACGCCGTGTTGCCGTCTTCGGAGTCACAAAGACGGGCGTTTTGGCAGCTTCGCGAACTCGCGCCCGAAGCGACAAAGCGCGAAGGAAAGTGGATTAAACTGGATGTCTGTCTGCCTCTTCCCTCTCTCGCTGAATTTGTGACGGAAGCCGAAAAAGCCGCAGGAGCCGGCTCACATATCATCGCTTTTGGACATTTGGGAGACGGTAATTTACATCTGTCACTGCGTCCCAAAGACTGCGCGCCGGAGGACAATCCGAAACTGGCGGAAGAGATAAAAACGCGGATTTTGGACTTAACGCACAAAATGGGCGGCGCCTTCAGTGCGGAACATGGCATTGGCAGGACAAACATCCCCTCCCTTCTTAAATACGGCGACCCCGCCGCAATTGCCGCCATGCGCGCGGTTAAGACGGCTCTGGACCCGCATAATATTATGAATCCGGGCGTGTTATTGGGCGAATAATCCGGCGACTTTGGCGGCGAGCGCAAAAATAGATACAATTCCCCTTTTACTCTCAGGAGACAACTCTATGTTGGAAATCAACAATCGTGAACATTTTGACAAGTGGTGTGCCGACATCTTTACCCCCGAAGCCGTTGAGTTTTTGGAATCACTGGTCGTCAAATTCTGCGGACGCCGCGACACTCTCTTGGAAGCCCGACAGGAAGCTCAAGAACGCTATAACGACGGCGACTTACCCGGCTTTCTAAGCGAAACTCGGGAGATTCGTGAGTCCGACTGGAAAGTCGCCGAACCGCCAACTCCGTTGGAAGACCGGCGCGTTGAAATCACCGCTCCCGCCGAGCGTAAAAAGATTATTCAGGCACTCAACTCTTCGGCGAAAGTCTATATGGCGGATTTTGAGGACTCACTCGCGCCGACATGGCAAAACATGGTCTCCGGACAACAGGCTCTGTTTGAAGCCGCGCGCGGGAAGTGTGAGTTTCAAGAACCCGGCGGCAAGTCTTATTCATTGAATCCCGACCATGAATGCCGGTTAATTGTCCGTCCTCGCGGGTGGCATCTTCCGGAAAAAAACATTACCTATAAGGGACGTCCGGTCTCCGGCGCGCTGGTGGATTTTGGACTGTTCTTTTTTCACAACGCCAAAGTGTTGCATGAACGCGGACATGGTCCGTTCTTTTACCTCCCAAAGACCGAACACTGGCGCGAAGCCGCGTTGTGGGATGAAATCATGGCGTTTTCCGAGGAAAAACTGGGACTGCCGAAAAACTGCGCCAAGGCGACTCTGTTAATAGAGACTCTGCCGGCGGTTTTTCAGATGCATGAAATACTGCATGCCATGCGCGGTCGGTTGATAGGGTTAAACTGCGGTCGTTGGGATTACATATTCTCCTACATTAAGACATTGTCGGCGCATGCGGCTCATGTTCTGCCCCAGCGAGCGGAGATAACAATGGCGACTCCGTTTATGCGGGCGTATTCTTTGGAGTTGGTTTCCGTATGTCATCAACGCGGCGCGCATGCCATGGGCGGAATGTCGGCGTTTATTCCGATTCGCAATGACGAAGACGCCAATCAACGCGCGTTACAAAACGTGCGCGAGGACAAAACTCGCGAAGCCGAAAACGGACATGACGGGACATGGGTTGCACATCCGGGGTTAATTCCGATTGCAGTTGAAGTGTTTGACCGCATCATGCCGGGCGCACATCAAAAGAGCATGCTCCCGCCGGGCAACCGCAGTGTTGAAGACCTGCTTGCCCCGCACACCGGCGGCATTGACATTGGCGGATTTGACAACAATATTCAAGTGGCGTTGCGTTACATCTCTGCCTGGTTGGGAGGTTCCGGAGCGGTTCCAATCTTTAACATGATGGAAGACGCCGCGACTGCTGAAATCTCCCGCGCGCAGTTATGGCAATGGATTCGTTATTCAGCGGAGTTGTCAGACGGAAAGAAAATCAACAGTTCATTGTTTGCCAACCGTTTACAGGCGGCGGTTAATTCCATCGGCGAAGAAGGCGACAATCCGCATTTATCGGCTTCGGCGGACATTTTGGAGTCACTTGTCACAGACGGCAAAATGGCGGACTTCCTAACGACAGAGGCGTATCGTCTCCTAGATTAGAGATGAACGCTGTCGGCAAATTATTATTGCGGGCGGCGTTTTTATCGGCGATAGTTTGGAGCACGCCGACATTGGCGGAGGCGTTGACTTTGAACGCATCATCATCGGGTTTTTATGTTGTGGACGGTGATTCGGTAAATTACGGCAAGCTTCGTTTTCGTTTATGCGGGATACAGGCACCGGAGCGCGACAAGCCGGGATATGATGAATCCACGGCGATGTTAAAGTCATTTCTCGGCACGGAACTCATCACGGCTCATGTTGTGGACATAGACAAATACAGTCGTGCGGTGGCGGTGTTATACAAGATTGGCGAGACAGAGTCGGTGAATGAACAGATGGTTTTCAAAGGCGGCGCGAAGCACTACAAACGTTTTTCCAAAAACTGCACGAAGTTTATACCTCGCAAAACATTCTTCGCCGCTGAAAAAGAAGCGAAGAAAAAGAAGTTGGGGATTTGGAAATAGGTTTGCGACTTCCGAACGCGGGGAATTACTAGCGGATGGTTTTGAGGCGTTTAGCGGGATGATTTTTGTTCAATGGGAGACGGACGCAAGTGCAGTTCACGAAGTTGTTCCGCGTCAATCTCCGAAGGCGCGCCGGTTAACAAACACTGTCCTCGTTGTGTTTTCGGAAAAGCGATAACATCCCGGATACTCTCCGCACCGCATGCCATGGCGGCCATTCTATCCAATCCCAGCGCGATACCGCCGTGCGGCGGCGCGCCTGATTCCAACGCGGTTAATAAGAATCCGAATTTCTCCCGTGAAGCCGCTTCATCCATTCCCAGCGCGGCAAAGACTCGTAATTGGACATCGGGACGGTGATTACGAATACCGCCGCCGCCGATTTCAACCCCGTTAAGAATCATGTCATAAGCCCGTGCTTGTGCTTTTCCGGGAGAGTCCGTAACCAGTTCTTCATCACCGGCGCGAGGTGAAGTAAAAGGATGATGACGCGCATGCCAGACTTTGTTGTCATAATCGCGTTCAAACAATGGAAAGTCGGTAATCCACAACGGAAACCAGCCGTCTTTAAGCATTTGGAAGTCGCGCGCGAGTTTGTCCCTCAACGCCGACAAAGATGCGTT
>JAWONR010000123.1:0-3971 GCA_033865115.1 Candidatus Persebacter sydneyensis
GCACATCCCGCCAAAAATAATGCCAGTAATATTCCGCCTACTCGTGTCATAAACCGCAATATAACACGCTCCGCCAACAATTTCACCCCCTCCTCCCGCCGAATATTGCCCGAGCGCGCAAATTGTGATATTATCTAAGCACCGCGCTTAATAAGCACCGGAAAATAGGAGCCAAAATCATGAAAAAACGAAACCTAATATTACTAAGTTCCGCCCTCGCCTGCGCAATCACCGCAACCGCCGAAGATTCGCTGACTCTCGCCTCTTGGGGCGGCGCCTACCAAGAAGCGCAAAGTAAAGCACTGTTTATGCCCGCGTCAAAAGCTCTCGGCGTCTCCGTCAAAGAAGAATCTTTTGGCGGTATGTCTGATGTCCGGCTTAAAGTCAAAGCCGGCGCCGTGGAATGGGATATCGTCACCAGTGGCTCCGGCTCGGCGGCGCGGGCCGGGAAAGAAGGACTGCTCGAAAAATTAGACTACGATATTATTGATGTCTCCGACTTCTATCCCGGACTATATCTCCCCCATTGTGTCGGGAATGATGTGTTCTCCACCGTCATGGCATGGAATACCGCAACTTACGGTGATAACGGACCCAAAAACTGGGCGGAATTCTGGGATGTCGAAAAGTTTCCCGGAAAACGCGCCTATCGCAACAAAGTCGCCGGCGCGCTTGAACCCGCTCTCATGGCTGACGGCGTCCCGCCCGAAAAAGTCTATGAAGTGCTCTCCACCAAAGAAGGTATGAAACGCGCTCTTGATAAAATCCGCGAACTTAAACCGCATATCGCCGTGTGGTGGAGCTCCGGCGCTCAACACGCTCAACTGATGAAAGACGGTGAAGTTGATATGACCACCGGCTGGAACGGGCGTTTTGATGTCGCCATTAAAGACGGCGCTAAAACCGCCTATACCTTTAATCAAGGAATGCTCGACTTTGACTGTCACGCCATCCCCAAAGGCGCGCCAAATAAAGATTTGGCTATGCGCATGCTTGCGGAAATTACCAAGCCGAAATATCAGGCGGAATTTGTCAAATATATCACTTATGGTCCAACCAACCGTAAAGCATACGACTTGGGCACCATTGACGCCGCACTGTCGAAAAGACTTCCGTCTCATCCCGATAATGTCGCCAAACAACTGCGCATTGACATCGCATGGTACGAAAAGTACGAAACCGATGCTTCCGCCATGTATCAAGACATGCTGACCGAATAAGGCGGGAACTTGATGAACCGCCCCGGCGCGCTGCCGATAGCGGTGCGCAATATGCGCAAAACTTACGGCGGCGTGTGCGCGCTGGATGATGTCAATCTTGACATCCGCGCCGGAGAGTTTATGACACTGCTCGGTCCGTCCGGCTCCGGTAAAACAACTCTGCTGATGATATTGGCGGGATTTGTCCGACCCGACCACGGCGGTGTCCAATTCGGTGAAACCGAAGTCGTCCTAACTCCTCCACACCGCCGCAATATCGGCATGGTTTTTCAGAACTATGCACTCTTTCCACATATGACCGTCGCCGGCAACATCGGTTATCCGCTGCGAGTGCGAGGTGAAAAACGCGGCGACATTGAAATGCGAGTGACAAAAGCATTGTCTCTCGTGCGAATGGAAGGATTTGGCGAAAGGCGCATAGACCAACTCTCCGGCGGACAAAAACAACGAGTCGCTCTCGCACGGGCAATTGTCTTTGAACCGAGAATATTGCTGATGGATGAACCATTGTCGGCGCTGGATAAAAAACTGCGCGAAGAAATGCAGGGCGAAATACGCCGCCTGCACGAACAGTTGGAAATGACCACCGTTTATGTCACACACGACCAGAGAGAAGCTCTGACCATGTCCGACCGCATCGCCGTCATTAACAACGGACAACTGGCTCAACTGGGAACGCCGCGGGAAATTTATGACCGCCCCGCAAATGCTTTTGTCGCCGACTTTATCGGTGAATCAGCATTGTTGCCGGCTCATGTCCAAAACAGTGAAGCATGGTATGGTGAACAAAAACTTTTTGTTGAAGATGACTCGGCGGCGGATGGTGACTATTTTTTGTTGTTGCGACCGGAACATTTAATGACAACCAGCGACAACGCGGCGGCGGATGACAATGTTTTTTCCGGAATTATCGCCGGTAAGTCATATCAAGGCGAAAGTATGCTTTTGCAAATTACACTCTCCAACGGCACGCAAATTCACGCGCGAACCGCGGCAACATTTGACGCCGTCTCCGGCGCGGCGATACAATTACGACTGCGACGAGCACATGCCGTTCTCGTCCCACGGAACGACACATGAACAACGGACTTCATGCCGCAGAGTTGGAGAAAGACGCCAAACGCGAACAACGCATGTTTTTGGGACTGACTCTGCCGGCGTTGGTGTTGGTCGGCGGCATTGTCGCTTTGCCGGTCGGCTGGTTGTTTGCTTTGTCTTTTACCGGCAATGACGGCGGGTTTTCGCTTGAACACTATCAACGACTGTGGGAAAGCAAATCATACGCGCGCATCTTTCGCACGACTTTTGAAGTTAGTTTTATTACCACCGGATTATGTGCCGTCTTTGGTTATCCGCTGGCGTATTGTCTGTCACAAGCATCGCGTAAAACGGCGAATCTGCTTATGCTTTGCGTGTTGTTGCCGTTTTGGACCTCCATTTTGGTGCGAACTTATGCATGGCTCGCACTGTTGCAACGGCAAGGACTGGTTAATCAATGGGGAACGGAACTCGGTTTGTGGGAAGAACCCATTAAACTTGTCCATAACCTGGGCGGGACTTTAATCGGCATGGTGCATATTATGCTTCCATTAATGGTGTTGCCGTTGTATGCCGCGATGAAATCCATTCCCGTGGATTATGCGCGAGCGGCGGCAAACTTGGGCGCTTCGCCGACTCGGGCTTTTGTTTCGGTGTTTTTGCCGTTGTCGGCTCCCGGTCTTTTGGCGGGAACAATTATTGTCTTTGTTTTGTGTTTGGGGTTTTTTATCACGCCCGCATTGTTGGGCGGCGGAAGAGTGATTATGGTTGCCAATCGGATTCATACCGACATTGAATTGTTTTATAACTGGGGTGCGGCGGGTGCGTTGGGAGCGGTGTTGTTGGTGCTGACTTTGGCGGTGTTGTTTGCTTCCTCCAAAATACTGGGCGCAGGCGGATGGCCGGGAGCGGCAAAATGAAATGGCTTAATGAACCAGTGTCGGATGTGCAAATTCCGCGTCGTCGGAGATTGTGGCTGTATGCATTGTCGGCTCTGGTCATGTTTTTTTTGGTCGCGCCTACGGTAATTGTTGTGCCCATGTCGTTTTCCGGGTCGCAGTATTTGGAGTTTCCACCGCGTGAATGGTCAACACTGTGGTATGACTATTATTTCAACTCTCAAGAATGGCTCGCGGCGACGGCAACTTCATTGCAAGCCGCGTTTTTAACAACATTCATCGCCACACCGCTGGGCGTGGCGGCGGCATACGGACTCGCCAATTATCGGGGAGTCGGCGGACGGGCGATGTTTTTGTTTTTAATCTCGCCAATGATGGCGCCGGTCATTCTTGTTGGCATTGGCGTTTTTTATGCTTATGTGCAATTGAATTTAGTTAACACTCTCATCGGCATAGCACTGGCACATTCAACATTGGCTTTGCCGCTGGTGTTAATTGTCGCCGGTGCGGGATTTAAAAACTATGACATGAATCAAGAACGCGCCGCGCGGAGTCTGGGTACGCCTCGCTGGCGCGCGTTTTTTGAGATTACACTGCCGCAAATTCGCTTTTCGGTTATTTCCGCCGCGTTACTCGCATTCTTAACTTCGTTTGATGAAGTCATTGTCGCGTTGTTTATCGCCGGCAGTGACAACTCCACTCTGACACGGGCGATGTTTTTGGCGTTGCGAGACCAAATTGACCCGACTATCGCCTCTGTATCAACATTAATGATTGTCATCACTACGTTGTTATTGGTCGCCGCACAGTTATT
>JAWONR010000124.1:0-3634 GCA_033865115.1 Candidatus Persebacter sydneyensis
CGCCGGTTGAGGGTCAGACCCGTTATTTTGTTTATTCCAACAACGTCAATTTTGTAACATTGACGCCGGTGGGCGGCGGCGGCGGTCCCTATCAATTAACGGCGCCGACATCCGCGGACAATCCGTTTGAATTGACCGGCAACAATGTTATCACTCTGAAAGCGGGACGAACGCTTGCCAGCGAACAAAAGATTTACGTCGTCACAATTCAAGCGGAAAGCGGCACCGGCACCATGCTCGATTTCCCGGTGGAGGTGAGTTTGGAGTTGTATGCAGACCTGGGCTTGTCATACAACAGAGGCGCGGGCGTTCAAACCGACCGTCTTAGCGACCCGTCCAACCCGTTTAGCAGTAGTTGCACGTCCGGACAACGATTGGATGATTTTGAACTTTCCGGCACCGGCGGAGCGCCGTCGAGCAGTCCTTATCAATTCAGCATATTAGGCGACCAGGCCGACACATTTGAGTTAGTCGGCGCTGAAGTGCATGTCAGGTCGGGCGTCACACCACCGTCCGGCAATATAACGATAATGGTGGAGGTCACGCGTGCCGGCGGCAGGTTTGAAGTCCCGATATACATTAACTGTCCTTAACCGCTTTTATCGCCGCATGAATGAGTTTGCCGGTTTGTTCTCGCGGCGTAAAGTTTATAACTTGTTAATGTTGATTGAATTTAAACATTCACCTTTCAACATCGACATTCACCATTCAATCTACGCCCATTTTTTGGGGCGCAAAAACGGTCGCAGTTTTTTGTGGGCTTCGTTGTCAGTTGACAAAGACCGCCACCGGGAGACAGGCGGAAGCGACATTAACACGGCATCGGCGCGTCCTCCGGATTGAAGTCCAAACAACGTGCCGCGGTCATAAACCAGATTAAACTCAACATACCGTCCCCGTCTTTCATCCCGCCACTGTTCTTCTCTTTGTCCGTAATTGATGTCTTTTCGTTTTTGTATGAGCGGCAAATAAGCATGAACAAAAGAGTCGCCGACCGAGCGCATGACTGAAAAGGCGTTGTCAAACCCGCCTTGTGAGAAGTCATCAAAAAAGATTCCGCCGCAGCCTCTCATTTCGCCGCGATGACGGATGTAAAAGTATTCATCACACTGTTTCTTAAACGCGGGATACAAAGCCGCATCAAATTTATCCAAAGCGCTCCGACATGCGAGGTGAAAATGACGACAATCTTCGGCATAACCGTAATGCGGAGTCAAATCCATGCCGCCGCCAAACCACCAGACATCTCCGGCGCAAAAAAAACGGACATTCAAATGAGCAGTCGGACAAAACGGATTACGCGGATGAGCGACAACCGACACGCCAACAGCGTCATAACGCCTCCCCGCCAGTTTTGGACGTTTGGCACTCGCGGCGGGAGGCAGACTGTCTCCGCCGACTGATGAATAGTTAATGCCGGCGCGTTCAAAGACATTTCCGTCTTCCAGTCGGAGTCCTTTTCCAGAGCCTAATTGACTCCGCCAATTGGAGTTGACAAATTTGGCGCCTTCAATGTTGGCAAACTCTTGTCCGAGCGCCTTTTGTAAAGAGGTGAGATATTGACTAACGGCGCGCAGCCGCGCCGCAGAGACGGTCATGCCTTCAACAAACCGGAGACTCGCGCGGCTTGTCGCATCAGTTCCACTTCCGCCTTTTCGCCCTTTTGTCCGTCAAACTTGCGGCGGCGCAAGTTGGAAACTCGTCGTTCCGGATGAATAATCCAGCAAACAGTTGTACGATGTTCGCCAAACCGGACATCAGTCTTTAACGCGCCGTTTTTGTCCAACGCCGATGCGGTTTTACACTTTTGCCATTCATTCAGTTCTTCGGACAATCCCGCCACACGGCGGGGAATGCGCGCGCCCAAAAGGATGATTAACTTCGGCTGAACGGTATTAATTTGTTCCAAAAGAAAGTTGCGACACGCGGCGGCATATTCCGCCGACTTTGCGCCGGGGAATTGAATTCGTTTTCCGGTCTTTTCACGAAGTCCCATATAAAAGTTGGTGAAGAAACATGACCCGGGCGGGAGTTCCGCGGCGGTTAGTCTTTCCAGAAGTCCCTTCCAAGTGGGGTTTTCTTCGAGAGGAGTTGGAGTTTTTTCGGTTTTGGCTTGTCGATAAGCCGCCAGATCGCCCCAGTCCTGCCCGACGACCATCACGCCGCCGATTGGGAGTTGTGCTTCCGGTGTTTCCGGGGAGTCATTCCAGATACCGCGTCCGCCGGGAAAGAATCGCACACCGGGGAGCATTCTTGACACGGGCATGACGCCTTCGGCGGCAGGCACCATTTTTCGTTGTAATTGAAACAAACTGCGAATTTCATCATTTGTAGGCATGCGGGAGATTATAACATGCGTCTTTGATTGTCATTATGGATTATAATTTTACAATGTCTTCCCGCCCGACTCCCCTATTCCGTCTCCAATTCGGGGTCTTTCTGCGCGGCATCTGTATGGGGGTGGCGGACTTAATCCCCGGTGTTTCGGGCGGCACAATTGCTTTTATCTCCGGCATCTACGCCCGACTACTCACGGCATTTGGCATGTTTTCAACGCCGGAGTTGTGGCGTGAGGGAATAAATCTGGAGTTCGGAAAAGTATGGCGTCGCGCGGACGGAGAGTTTCTAACTTCATTAATATTGGGAATCTTGTTGTCGGTTGTGGTATTTGGAGGCGTTTTACGCTACCTCTTACGTGAACATTCACACTTACTGCTTGGTTTTTTTTGTGGACTTGTTGCCGCTTCGGTGGTGTTGGTTTTTGCACGGTTACAAATAAAAAAGCCGCCGTTAAAAGTCATGATTCACCGGTTGTTGTTGTTTGTCATAGGCGGGGCGGCGGCGTTCATAACGGTTTCACTTTCACCGACCACGGTAACACCGTCTTTACCGGCGTTGTTTTTCGGCGGAATGATTGCAATTTCAGCGATGTTGTTGCCGGGCATTTCCGGCAGTTACATCTTATTAATAGTCGGTTTATACGCGCATGTTTTGGAGGTGTTGCATGCCCGTGACTTTGTGTCACTTTTCATATTTGCCGCCGGTTGTGGAAGCGGACTGTTGGCGTTTGCGCGGTTGTTGTCTTATTTAATGAATCGTTTCCATGACAGCATGTTGTTTTTACTCGCGGGAGTCATGCTTGGCGCGTTGCCGAAACTCTGGCCGTGGAAGGCGGAAGGCGAAGGCGTCAAGGTCATCTTGCAGCCAAATGTCTCCCCCGCCGACTTTGCCGGAGACGCACAACCGATAGCGGTTGTTGCATTGATGGTTTGCGGCGTGTTGGTGGTTGTCGGATTGCATGCGGCGACAAAACGGACGGAAAAATGAGTCGCACGGTGGCGGCGGAGCTCTTACGCGAAAGCGTTCGCATATATTGGACGTTGTTAAAAATATCCCTGCCGTTGTTGGTGATAATTCGCGTATTGGACAGAAACTTTGGATTTGTTTCAATAGTTGGAGACTGGCTTTCGCCGTTAATGATGATAACGGGACTTCCCGGCGAGGCGGGCATTGTTTGGGCGACCGCGATTTTTTTACAACTCTACGCCGCGATGTTGGTGTTGGCGTCTCTTTGGACGCAGTTGGACTTAACCTCGGCGCAAGCCACAACTCTGGCATTAATGATGTTAACCGC
>JAWONR010000125.1:0-3455 GCA_033865115.1 Candidatus Persebacter sydneyensis
TGTTTGCCGCGTTCGGCAACGGCGCCGCGGTCTAACACTAATATTTCATCCGCATCTACGACGGTGGACAATCGGTGTGCGATGACAATGGCGGTGTGTGCTCGCGCGGCGACATTCATGGCTTTTTGGATTTCGGATTCGGTTTTGGAGTCCAAAGCACTGGTTGCTTCATCAAAAATATAAATGGCGGGATTTTTGAGAATCGCCCGTGCGATGGAGATGCGTTGACGTTCACCGCCGGAGAGTTTCAATCCTCGTTCACCGACTTCGGTGTTGTATTTTTCGGGAAGGGCGTTGATAAACTCATCTATCGCCGCCAATTTTGCGGCTCGTTCAACATCCTCCTCCTCCGCGCCTTCCGCGCCGTAACCGATGTTGTGGCGGAGTGTGTCATTAAACAAAACCGCATCTTGCGGCACGACTCCGATGGCGGCTCGCACTGAATCTTGTGTGTGTTGTCGAATGTCTTGTCCGTCAATTAAAACCGCCCCTTTTTGCGGGTCATAAAACCGAAAGAGCAAACGGGCGACGGTGGATTTACCGCCTCCGGACGCGCCGACAATTGCCGTTTTACGCCCGGCGGGGACGACAAACGACACGCCGCGCAACACTTCGCCCCGTCCATAACCGAAATGAACATCGCGAAACTCCACCGTGCCGCCGTCAACTTTGAGTGTTGTCGCATCCGGTTTATCAAACACTTCCGTTGGTTCATCCAACAGTGTGAACATTGCATCCATGTCGGTTAATGCCTGTCGGATTTCGCGGTAGACAGAGCCGAGAAAGTTAAGAGGTTGATACAAATGCACAACATAACTGTACACAACGACAAAGTCACCGGCGCTTCGACTTCCGTCCGCGGCGTCGGTTCCCGCCATAAACATCACGGCAAATAACCCGACGGCGATAATTGCGCCTTGTCCGATGTTTAACAATGACAGGGAAGTTCGATTTTTAACGGCGGCGTTTTCATAACGCACCAGTGCGCGGTCATAGCGAGTTGATTCGGTTTGTTCGGCGTTGAAATATTTGACTGTTTCGTAATTGAGCAAACTGTCAATGGCTCTTGTGTGTGCGCGTTGGTCGGCGGCGTTCATACGGCGGCGAAACTGGAGTCGCCATGTGGTGATGCGAATGGTAAAAACAACATAAATACCGACGACAAAGACCGACATTGCGGCGTATCGCCAGTCAAACAGCCACCACAACGCGCCGCACACCAGCAGCACCTGCAACAAAGTCGGCACGATATGAAACACCGCCATACTTAACAGCAGTTCAATGCTTTTCACGCCTCGTTCTATGACACGTGACAAACCGCCGGTGCGTCGGTTTAGATGAAACCGCAACGACAATTGATGCAGATGTCGAAATGTTTTTAGCGCGAGTGCGCGAATTGCGCGTTGTGCGACTCGTGCGAAGAAATAATGTTTAAGTTCATCAAAACAGTTTTGCAAAAACCTTGCGGCGATAAATCCGCCGATGGCGGCGATCAGTGCGGTGGTGCCGAAACCGCCGCCACTGACCAAATCCACAGCGGCTCCGAGCAGAGGCGGGATAGCGGCGGCGGCGGCTTGTTGTAACAGCAGCAATATTGCGGCGATAGCGGCTCGTTGTCGCAAATTGATGTCGTGTGGAGGCCAGAGATAGGGCGCGAAATCTCGCAGAATCGCACCGACTGAACGTTCTGTTGCGGGTTGTTCAAACGTTGCCATTGATTAGCGGCCTATTTTGTTTGTGCGAGTTTTGTTTTGATAAAAACGGAGAGTGAAGTAAACACTGCCGCCGTGGTTAGTATCATGGCCCATTCGATTGTTGCATTTGGTTCAAGCCATGCGCGCCAGTATTCGCCGAGCCATGAGTCATCCAGAATCATGCGTCCGGCGATTCCCGCGAGCAGGGCAGCACCGGCGGTTGTCAGCCATGGTGCTTTTTGCACCCATTTCAAAATAATCATACTACCGCCGACCATGATGGGGATGGACAGTAGAAATCCGAAAATCACCAGCAGCACATCGCCTCCTGACGCGCCGGCGATGGCGAGGATATTGTCGAGCCCCATGACGGTATCGGCGATAATAATTGTCCTCATTGCCTGCCAAAAAGTTTCCGCCATCGCAGATGGTGCATGTTCTTCACCGCCGCCTGCGAGGAGTCTCCATGCCACATAAAACAGCAGCAATCCGCCTGCCAATGACAGTCCGGGCACTTGCAACAGTTGGAGTGCAAACACGACGAGTGTGACACGGACGATAATTGCGCCGGCGGTGCCCGCCCAAATTGCTCTTTTTTGCAGGTGTGTTGGGAGTCGTCTTGCGGCGAGGGCGATGACAATTGCGTTGTCGCCGGCGAGCACCAAATCGGCGATAATGATTGCGACGAGTCGTGCGAGCCAGTCGGCGGAGAATTCAAATGAAAGTTCAAACATATAATTATGCCGCGGGAAACAGCACGAGTTCTTTGACTTTCGCGCGCACCGACACATTATCGCCGGGGTGAAAATTGAGATGAGACGGCCATTGTGACAATACTCTTCCGCCGCTTTCCAGTCTCAGCGCGTACAAAGTGGAGGGACCGCGAAACGCACGTTCTTCGACTTTTGCGGGGACGCCATTTTGCGGAGAGAGTTCAATGTCATCCGGTCGCAGCAGTACTTGCACCGGGTCACCGGGGGCGAGCAGGAATCCGCCGATGCGTGCATCACCGGACAAAACGCCCATTTCCATATCCACCGCGCCGTCAGTGGTGAGAGTTCCGCGCAGAAGGGCGCCTTCACCGACAAATCCCGCGACAAAGGCGCATTGTGGGCGGCGATACAGGTTATAAATATCATCCCATTGACAGATGACGCCGCCGTTAATGACGCCACCGACATCCGCCAACAAAAACGCTTCGTGCTGGTTGTGCGTGACCATAAGTGCGGTCACATTTCGTGATTTAAGAATATCGCGCACTTGTCTTGCGAGTCTTTCACGCAGGTCTTCATCAAGCCGGGAGAAGGGTTCATCAAGCAATAGTATTTCGGGGTCGCATGCGAGAGCGCGAGCGAGGGCGGCGCGTTGTTGTTCGCCGCCGGAGAGTTCATGTGGATAGGCGTCCCGGAGTTTGCCGAGTCCGCACAGTTCACACATTTCATCGACGATTTTGCCGTTTTTGCCACCGCCGCCGAATCGGATATTGCCGGCGACAGTGAGATGTGGAAAGAGGGCGAAATCTTGAAACACCATCCCGACGCGTCTTTTTTCGGGGGGAATCATTTTATCGGGCGAGCTGGCGCGTTTATCTCCGATAGTGATATATCCGGCGCTCACTGGTTCGAGTCCGGCGATACAAGAGAGCACGGTAGTTTTACCGGCACCGGAGGGTCCCATCAGGCAACCGATTTGTCCGGACTCCACCCGCAGGTCAACCCCGCCCAATCCGATGGCTTTACCCGGATAGGCGTGATTAATCCT
>JAWONR010000126.1:0-3396 GCA_033865115.1 Candidatus Persebacter sydneyensis
TTCTTAAAGAGTCGGTTAAAGAGTTGGTTTAGTTCCAAGCCCACAGCGGAGTTTGCATCCACAATCCGACAACGACAAGCCAGACAATTGTCAGGGGAATGAATATTTTCCAGCCGAGTCGCATGATTTGGTCATAGCGATAGCGGGGGAAAGTCGCGCGAAACCACAGGAAGCAAAACAATAAAAACGCAATTTTGCCAAAGAACCACACCATTCCCGGCACCCATGTAAAAGGCGGGAAGTTAAACGGCGGCAGCCAGCCTCCCAAAAACATTGTTGCGGTCAGCGCGGAGATTAAAATCATATTGGCATACTCCGCCAAAAAGAAAATGGCGAACGCCATGCCTGAGTATTCCACATGAAAGCCGGCGACAATTTCCGACTCCCCTTCCGCGACATCAAACGGCGCGCGGTTGGTTTCGGCGATTCCGGAGATGAAATAGACAATAAACATCGGCAACAGCGGCAGCCAATACCATGACAAAAAGGTCGGACCTTCTTGTCCTCTCACGATGTCGGAAAAGTTAAGACTCCCCGCCGCCATTAACACCACGACCAGTGCAAAACCCATGGCGATTTCATAAGAGACAATTTGCGCCGCCGAGCGAAGACAACCAATAAACGCATATTTGGAGTTGGAAGCCCAACCGGCGATGATAACGCCATAAACGCCCACTGAGGTTGCCGCGAGCACAAACAACAATCCGGCATTGACATCGGCCAACACTATCTCCGGCGCAAATGGAATCACCGCCCACGCCGCCAGTGCCGCGACCAGTGAAATCGCCGGCGCGATTAACAACAAAAAGCGGCTGGATTCCGCCGGCAGGATAATCTCTTTCAGCAGTAATTTGAGTGCATCTGCAATGGGTTGCAACAATCCGAGGGGACCGACTCTATTTGGACCGATTCGTAATTGAATCGCGCCGATGACTCGTCTTTCGGCATAAGTCAAATATGCGACACACAACATTAGCGGCGCGACAATGGCGACGATTTTGACCAGAGTGGATAATAAAATCGCGCCCCACTCCGCATATTCGCCCAAAAACGGCGACAAAACTTCAAACAACCACTCTTGCATTATTCGTCTCCGGTCAGCGGTGACACATCAATGCCGGTCTGCGGCAAGTTGGGAGGATACGCCAATATCGCCCCTCGCGCGAGTCTCTCATCGGCAAACGCCTTGGCATCCCAGTGTTTCCCGTTGCCGTCGGAGAGTCTCACTTCGCCGCCGTTGGTGATATTAAGCGTTGTCATGTCTTCGGGATGTAAAAACGCATTCGCCATATTTTTACCCTGTGTGGTCGCTTGTAATGCCTCCGAGCGGCGGACAATCATGTCGGAGTTATACAACGGCACGCCGCCTGTTAATTCAAATTTAAGTTCACCGGCTTTTTCCGCGGGAGAATCGGAATCATTCGCTTCATTTGATTTTGTCGAATCTCCGCCGGGCGAAGTCGGAGACGAAGTCGAAAGTGGCGGGACGGATTTCATCATTTCGCGCACTTCTTTCAAACTTCCAAAATCAAAATCATCCAATCCCATTGCTTCACCGAGAACACGCAATATTTTCCAGCCCGGTCGAGCATGTCCGGGAGGAGAAACAGCGGCGGAAAACATTTGTTCACGTCCTTCACCATTAATAAAAGTTCCTTCATTTTCACCGAAAGCCGCGCACGGCAATACAACATGGGCGATTTTTTGCAGTCCGCCGGAAAACGGCGTGAGTGCACAAACAAACTCGGCGTTGGATAACATTGTCCGCACATCTTCGGCGCGGGCGAAGTCATTGGGTTCACAATTGAGCATCATTACCGCGTCCATTTTTGTATTAAGCATGTCATTAACGGACATCCCGCCTTTTTGGGGATAAACGCCGAATTGTCTGGCGCCTGCGCCGTTTGCGCCCGCCGACAGTGTTCCCAAAGAAGCGCCGGCGTTTTGCGCCAATGATTCCGCTTCGCGCAGGATGTCTCCAAAATTTTCCGCGCCAATGGCGGAGTCACCAAAAACAATATGTTTTGTACCTTTTCCACTTTTCAAGAATCCGGCAATGGCATCGGATGATGTTTTATTATTGGAGTCTGTTTTTAGAGCTTGATTGATTTTTGCCAGTTCTTTGGCAATTTCCGACGGTCGGACAATGGATTGTGCGGCCATTGGCAAAGCGCCGCCAATATCAGTTGCGCCGACAGACATAAGTCGTCTCCGACCTCCGTGACGAAAATGAGTCGCCAATAACGGTTGTTCCCGCGCCGGTTCCGCGCCGACAAACAAAACGGTGGCTCTGGCAAGTTGAGAGATGGAAAAGCCGAAAGTCACAGGTGCTTCGGCGGAGAAATCACGTTGTCTCAGGCGGCTGTCAATATTGTCGCATCCGATGGCTCGTGCGATTTTCTCCCACAAAAAGAGTTCTTCGGAAGTTGCACTGGGCGAGGCGAGAAATCCGACTTTCTGTCCTTTTGCCGCGCGTTTATTGAGTTCATCAGCGCATTTGGCAACTGATTCACGCCATCCAATTTCGACAAACTGGGAGGCATCTCTATGACGAAACATTGGCGACAACACACGGTCTTTGGCGGTGAGTCCCAAATACGAAAAGCGGTCGCGGTCGGAGATCCAACAGGCGTTAATATCTTCATTATCCCGCGGGACAACGCGTTTTATCTCTGTGCCTTTGATTTGCAGGGTAAGATTGCTTCCCCAGGAGTCGTGCGGCGAAACACCGGAAGCGGATGAAAGTTCCCACGGTCGTGCGGTAAACCGAAAAGGTTTGGAGGTCAGTGCTCCAACCGGGCAGACATCTATCATATTGCCGGAGAGTTCGGAATTCACAGTATGTTCAATAAACGGCATAATTTCCGCGTGTTCACCCCGCCCTGTCATACCGAGTTCCATAATTCCGCCGACTTCGCGTCCAAATCGGACACATCGGGTACAGTGAATACAGCGAGTCATGTCGGTGGCGATGAGTGGTCCGAGATTTTTCTCAAAAACCACGCGCTTTTCTTCGGTGTATCGTGATTTAGACATGCCATAACCGACTGCGAGGTCTTGTAACTGGCATTCGCCGCCTTGGTCGCATATTGGACAGTCCAGCGGATGATTAATCAGCAGAAACTCCATCACACTGTTTTGTGCCTCTTTCGCCTTTGGAGAGTCCAGTCGTGCGACCATACCATCGAGCGCGATTGTGGCACATGCTGGCAGGGGTTTGGGCGATTTTTCCACTTCCACCAGACACATACGACAGTTGGCGGCGATGGACAATTTTGGGTGATAGCAAAAGTGCGGGATATACAATCCCATACGCGTGGCGACCTGCATAATGGTTTCGCCTTCTTTCGCGCGCGCTTTTTGCCCGTTAATTTCCAGTTCAATTTCCATAATTAG
>JAWONR010000127.1:0-3417 GCA_033865115.1 Candidatus Persebacter sydneyensis
CAGCGAGCAACTCAGCGCGCAAAGTTCCCGGCAAAAGTCCGCATGTCTTCGCCGGCGTTTTCAATCTTCCATTAATACTCACCGCAATATTGGCGATACAAGTTTCGGTAATTTCACCTCGCTCATTTTGCAAAACCGCGTCATCAAATCCGCGCGCGCGCGCCTCTGACAATGCCGATTCATAATCGCGCCGGCGTGAAGTTTTGTGTTGCAACAATGAATTATGTGAATTCACTCGGAAATCCGACAACAAAACACGCGGTT
This sequence comes from Candidatus Persebacter sydneyensis, assembly GCA_033865115.1. Lineage (GTDB taxonomy): Bacteria > Pseudomonadota > Gammaproteobacteria > Tethybacterales > Persebacteraceae > Persebacter > Persebacter sydneyensis. Next base: position 265 of record JAWONR010000127.1, read on the forward strand.
TTTGCGGTGGCGGCAATGGTTTTGTTTCCGTTGTTATTTCTCCGTCCGAGCGCAAACACAATCGCAAAACGGACTTCGGACTCGCATATTTACGAACCTTTTCCAACACTGAACGGCGATTAAAGCGAATGCCAAAATGACGCGCACTTTTGGACATGCGCATAACATGCCTCAACAACAACGGAATCTCACCGTCATCATCAACGCGCATAGTTTCAATCAAACAAGGCGGCAACTCCGCATGCAAAATCCCGGCTTTGGTGCGACACTCCTCCCACTCAGCGGCGGCGGAGGAATCAGCGACAATCCCACTTCCCACTGAATATTCCACAGCACCTTCCATCTTATTCACAACTGCAGTCCGAATCGCAACATTAAACCTCGCTCCCCCGCCGTCCGCCCAACCACAAGCCCCACAATACACGCCACGCGGTTCTTTCTCCAACGCGGAGATAGTCTGCATGGCGGCAATCTTCGGCGCGCCGGTCACCGATGCACACGGAAACAATGCCGCAAACACATCTCCCAATCCGGCGTTTGTATCACAGGCGACTGTGGAAGTCATTTGTGTCACTGTCGGATATTCCGACACTTCCAAAAGCGCTTCGGCGCGGACATTCTTCGCATTCTGAAGTTTGGACATGTCATTACGCAACATATCCACAATCATCAAGTTTTCAGCTCTATCTTTTGCACTGGCGGAGAGTTTCGCCGCCGCGCCAAGTTCCGCCCGTCCTGTGCCTTTCATCGGCACGGAGCGCAAAACTCCGCCGCGATACTCAAAAAAACACTCCGGAGACGCTGAACACACCGCCCACTCCTCCGTTTCCGCAAAAAACCGCCACGGAGACGGTTGTCTAGCGCCAATCTCCGCAAAAAAAGACAACGGACAACCCGCAAATCGCGCGCGCATCGGATAGGTTAAATTAACTTGATAAACATCCCCCGCGGCAATCTTTTCCGAGATATGTTTAACCGCGGCGACATAGTCCAATCTCCGCATGGCGGGACGCCATCTCCCGCAAAAGTGCGCTTCCGGCGGCGGCAAGACGGTTTCTTTCGGCGGAGAGTCAGAAGCGACAAACCATGCCAGCGGCGTCACTCCTCCGGGTTTGTGAGTTTGTTGAGCGGAATCAAAGACTTCAGCGGCTTCATATCCGACAAATCCGGCGACATAAGCGCCGGCTTTTGTTGCGGCTTCGGCGGCGGCAATTACCGGTGCGACTTCGCGGAGATGACGGGCGACAAAGATTTGACTTGGCTGTGCAAAGCACAACCACTCTCCCGATTCGGGAGAAGACACATAAACGCGGGGAAAAGGCGACACGGCAAGATGCCGTCACTATGACTTACCCGTCCGGATTATTCCTCGGATTCTTCGGTCGGGAAGTTGGCTACGATGCAACGCGGCAAATGCAGGAACGCCATCACCACTTTGAAGGGGATAGTCACCACATTGACGAGCAAGTTGGGTGAGTTTTCCAATTCCGTATGGCATTTTTCATTTTCCGCCGCCGCCGCGGGCAACGACAGAGAGGCGCTTAGCGCAACCGCCGCAAATAAAGACATCGTTTTTTTCATAGTTGTCTCCCTTATGCCGTTTTGTCGGCGGGAGTATTATCGCACAAAAAGCGGCATTTTTGACACTTTTTCACAAATATTTTTCCCGGACTGATTTACGCGGTCATCAGGGCATTGACGATATTATCCGCTGATTGTCGGGCAATATCGGCATCTTCGCCTTCGGTCATCACTCGGATGAGCTTTTCGGTCCCGGAAGGACGGACAATTACCCGTCCTTCCGCGCCTAAATTGTTCCGGGCGGAGGTAATTGCCTCAGCGACGGCGGCATGTCCGAGCGCCTTTTCGCGGTCGGCAACACGGGCATTTTTTTGAGTTTGAGCCAGCGGATGAAAGTCGGCACATAACTCTGACAACGGCATTTTTCTTTCCGCCATCACCGCCAACACTTGCAGCGCGGCGATCATTCCGTCACCGGTACAGTGCAAATCACGCAACACCAAGTGTCCGGAGGGTTCACCGCCCAGTCGCCATTGTCTCTCCGCCAGCGCGCGCAACACATGACGGTCTCCGACATCGGCGCGGTGAAAGTCAATTCCCATTTCCTTCATCGCGCGCACCAAAGCGCCGTTGGACATGTGAGTCCCAACAACGCCCTCCGGTGTTTGCCCTCGCCGATGCATGTCTTGCGCCAACAAATACAACAATGCATCACCGTCATAAATCTTGCCGTTTTCATCCGCCATAAAAACCCGGTCGGCATCTCCATCCAAAATCACTGCGGCATCGGCGCCTTGTTTTTTGGTCTCTTCCGCCGCCGGTTCCGGAAACATCGCCCCGCAATTAACATTAATATTCATGCCGTCCGGAGAGTCGGCAAATGGAATCACATCGGCGCCCAGTTCATGCAACACCGGAGGCGCAATATGATAAGCCGCGCCGTTCGCACAGTCCGCCAAAATCCTCATCCCGCGCAGAGTCATGCGCGGAGGAAAAGCACGTTTACAAAATTCAATATAACGGTCGGCGGCGGCGTCCAATCTCCGTGCCCGTCCGGGATTACCGTCAAAGCTGAGTGTTTGTCCGTTCATAGCGGCTTCAATTTCCGCCTCTGTTTTATCGGAGAGTTTCTCTCCGTCCGCGCCGAAGAATTTAACGCCGTTGTCATTATAAGGATTATGAGAGGCACTAATCACGGCTCCCGCGGACAGTCGGAGAGTTTGAGTGAGATAAGAAACGGCCGCCGTGGGCAGAGGGCCGGACAACAGCACTTCGACTCCCGCGGCGGACAATCCGGCTTCGAGTGCAGATTCCACCATATACCCGGACAGTCGAGTATCTTTACTAATCAGCACTTGCGGCGCATCTTCTTTTGCGGCGAGAGTCCTCCCGACGGCAAAACCGAGCCGCACCAACACATCGGGAGTCATTGGAGGTTCTCCGACACGTCCCCGCACGCCGTCTGTTCCAAAGAGTTTTGTCGTCATGCTCAAATTATACGCGTTTTGCGGTGATTTTTGAGCTTAACGACTGGACAAATTAAATGCGGGCGTTTTCGTTGTTTGAAGCGGAATTAGATTGAATCAAAAGACGGGTTTGTGTCTGAATTGGCGGCGGAATTCACAACTCATA
>JAWONR010000128.1:0-3358 GCA_033865115.1 Candidatus Persebacter sydneyensis
TTACACCGCGGACATCGCGAGGCGAAAAACGGCGCACACTATCGGGTTACAATCGCCTCACCGCGGTTTGCCGGAGTTTCGCCGTTACACCGTCATCGGATGGTGTTTGCGGCGGTCGGCGATTTGGCGGCGGCCGGCGTTCATGCGCTGTCCGTCAAAACACTCGCTCCGGGCGAGCTTTCCACAGTGGAGAAACCTTAACAATGAAAAACACACTTGTCATATTATTTGCCTCGCTAACATTGTTGGCGGGCTGCAACAAACCCGATGAAACATCAAAATCGGACAAATCCCAGTCGGAAGACATAAAAACCGCGGAGGTCGGAGAGACCGGAGACGCCGAACCGGACGGTGAGATTATCGCCACGGTAAACGGCATGGGCATTCCGGCGGCGCGTTTGAATGTTTATTCTCAACCGGGGCAAAATCCGCAGGATGTTATTAACAACATAATTTCCAGTGAATTAATTGAGCAGGAGGCTCGCAGGTTAAAGATACATGAACAGGACACCATCGCCCAACAGTTGCGGGTGGCGGAACAAACGGTTTTGGGACGTGCTTATACCCAAAAGTTCATCAGTGAAAACCCGGTGTCGTCGGAAAAGATTGACGAGCGTTATGAGGAGTTCAAAACCGAATATGAAGGACGCGAGGAGATTCTCGCGGCGCATATTTTGGTGTCTGATGAAGAACTCGCCAACAAGATACAAAGCGAGGTCTCTGCTGACGGCGAGAAGTTTGCGGAGTTGGCTGGTGAACATTCCAAAGACCCGGGTTCCGGAGCTGCGGGCGGAGTGTTGGGCTGGGCGGACCCTCGTGATTTTGTTCCGGAGTTTAGCGAGGCGATAATTTCAACGGAGGCGGGTAATTTGGTTGGAGCTCCGGTTAAGACACAGTTCGGCTGGCACATCATTCGCGTCGATGAGAAACGTGTTTTGCCGTTGCCGGAGTTGAATGAAGAGATGCGCCGCAACATCACACAGGCGGAACAGGCGCAAATGTTTTCGAAGCATCTTAACGAGTTGCGCGAGAAAGCCGAAATACAGATTAACATTCCGACTCCCTGAGTGTCATGCGCATAGACGGCGACACCATGATAGTGTTCGGCGGCGTTTATGGCAACGCGCACGCGCTGGAGGCACTGCAAAAAGCTGAGCCGGAGGTTGAGACTTCGGCAATGGTTTGTGCGGGAGATTTGGCGGCATACTGTGCGGATGGTTCAAAAGTATGCGGATTAATGCGTCGTGACTTTTCACAGGCGACAATTATCCGCGGCAACTGTGAACGAACATTGTCGGCGGATGACGGAGACTGCGGTTGTGGTTATGCTTCGGGTTCGGCATGTGAGACATTGTCGGTTGCGTGGTATGCCCATGCGAGAGCGGACATTTCGGACAATGACAAGACATGGATGGGTTCATTACCGTCTCTGGCGACATTGGAGTTCGGTGGACGGGTTTTGGCGGCGTTTCATGCGGACATTGACAGTGACAATCGTTTTATATTCGCCTCAACACCGGCGGAGGACAAACAAAGAAGCATTTTGGCATTGGGAGCGGACGGAGTCATAACAGGACACAGCGGGATTCCATTCACGGACAACATTGACGGAAAGCTCTGGCACAACAGCGGCGCATTGGGGATGCCGGCAAATGACGGGACGCCTCGGGTTTGGTATTCCCGCTGGACGGCGAAAGAAGAGGGCATATACATAGAACATTGCGCGCTTGATTACGATGTTTCAGCGGCGCAGGCGTCAATGATTCGGGCGGGATTGCCGGATGAATACCGTCTTGCATTGGAGACGGGCATTTGGCCGAGTGATGACATATTACCGCCGGCGGAGCGCGCCCAACAGGGTTCTCGACTTTCGCCGGAAACTTGTTTTTGGCCGCGATAGTGCGGCGATGGTTTCACCTCGCATAGACAAGACACCGGCATGGCGCGCTTTGCGAGCTCATCGTGCGTCTTGTCGTGAGTTGTCAATTTCGGAGTTGTTTGAGAAGGACAAACGCCGGTTTTCGGAGTTTTCATTGCGTTTGGACGACATGGTTTTTGACTTTTCGAAGACGGTGTTAACGGGAGAGACAGTGTCATTATTATGCGATTTGGCGGAGACGGCAAAAGTGTCATCCCGTCGAGATGCGATGTTTTCGGGCGAGAAGGTGAATGAGACCGAATCCCGTGCGGCATCTCACACGGCTTTGCGGGCGGACAGAAATGCGGTTATTAAATGCGGAGATGACATGATGTCATCGGTGATTGCATCGCGAGAGGAGATGTTGAGTTATGTTGAGGACTGTCGTCGGGGACGTATTTTATCTTCGGACGGCGGGAGGTTTTCGGATGTTGTGAATATTGGGATTGGCGGTTCGCATTTGGGAGCGGCATTGGCGGAGACGAGTTTGCGTTCATATAGTCGGGGTTTACGAGGTCATTTCATATCGGGAGCGGACGGCGCGATGTTTGATGAGGTAATGAAGGGATTGGACGCACGTCGGACACTGGTAATAATATCATCCAAGACATTCACGACAGAAGAGACGATGTCGCATGCGGTTAGGGCGCGGGAGTGGTTGTCACGCCGTGTGGGGGCGGGGAAAGTTCACATGCACATGTTGGCATCGACATCATCTCGGGAAGTTGCGGAGTTGTTTGGCATTCGTCATATTTTCACGACTCCGGAGTCAGTTGGCGGACGTTTTTCGGTATGGGGTTCATCGGGACTTTTACCGGCATTGGTTTTGGGACGCAGACATTTCATGGATTTTTTATCAGGTGCACGCGACATGGACATTCATTTCTGCACGGCGCCGTTTCGGGAGAATTTACCGGTGATGTTGGGATTATTGGGAGTCTGGCATCGCAATTTTTGCGGATATCCGACCCGGGCGGTATTGCCTTATGATTGGGGATTGCGGTTATTACCGTCTTATTTACAACAGTTGGACATGGAGAGCAACGGCAAGTCATCGGGATTATTGACATCCCCGGTGGTTTGGGGTTCAACGGGTACGGACGCCCAGCATGCTTATTTTCAGATGTTGCATCAGGGAACGGACATAGTGCCGTGCGAGTTTATAGCGGTTGCCCGGGGAAATGAAAAGGGCAAATATGCCGAGTCACGTCGTCGGATGTTATTATCAAATTGTTTTGCCCAGTCATCAGCGTTGATGTCAGGCGAGTCAAACGCGGAGTTGTCGAAACACTGTGAAGGAGGTCGTCCGTCTTTGACATTGTTATTTGAGCGTTTAACGCCGTATTCATTGGGACGTTTATTGTCATTATACGAACACCGTGCGTTTGTGGAAGGCGTAATTTGGGGCATTAATTCATTCGACCAATGGGGAGTGGAGCT
>JAWONR010000129.1:0-3147 GCA_033865115.1 Candidatus Persebacter sydneyensis
ATTGGTCCCTCTTTTTTGCGTAACGCCAAAGGCGAAATTGCAGGCGTCAATTGGCGCTTTAACGCGTGGGGAGAAAAATACTCCCAATATGACAAAGATGACCACATCGCCACAAAGATTCTCACTCATGTCGGCGCGCAACAATACTCCGCGCCGCTGATTATGGAAGGCGGAGCCTTTCACACCGACGGCGAGGGCACATTGCTGACCACCGAACAATGTTTGTTACATCCTAATCGTAATCCCAAACTCTCCCAGGAAGAGATTGAAACCTATTTGCGCAACTTTACCGGTGCCGAAAAGATTGTCTGGCTTGTCGGAGACCTCCGCGATGATGAAACTGACGGGCATGTTGATGAAGTCGCATGTTTTGTCGCTCCCGGTGTTGTTTTGGCTATGGCGGATGATAATGATGAAACATTGTCGGAAAACATCCGCCGCCTGTGCAAAACTATTGACGCAAAAGGACGACAACTCAAAATCATCACTTTACCGCGTCCCAATGTCCGCGAAAATGGCGTTTTTTTACTCGCCTCATACATCAATTTCTATGTCGCCAATGGAGCCGTAATTATCCCGTCTTTTGGCGTTCCTGAAGATGAACTCGCCCGTAATACGCTCGCAGAGGCTTTTCCGACTCGGCAAATTGTCCAAATTGACGCCCGTGCCGTCGCTTTTGGAGGGGGTGGAATTCACTGTATCACCCAGCAACAACCGAAAGCGGTTAAATGAGCGTCTTTTTTGGGGCTCGGCGCGCCTTAAATCGGTTAAAATAACACTTTTGTAATGCCGTCTAAAACAAGTTCTCGATTCCCCGAAAAGGCTTTTGCCAACTCCATCGCCAATGCTTTGGATGCACACATGCGCAATCTTAACGGTAACTCATGTGGGAACCTGCAACGCATGGTCGTCTCCGCCGTTGAAGAACAACTCGCCTCTTTTGCCATTCGTCAATGTGATGGAAACCGGACTGAAGCCGCTCGTATGCTCGGAATTAGCCGGACAACTCTTGCTCGTAAAGCCAACTCCAAATCCAACTCCAAATCCAACTCTAAACGAAGATGAAAATAAAAACGGCGTTAATTAGCGTCGCCGACAAAACCGGACTGCCCGAACTGGCGACAATACTCAAAAAACTGCGGGTGACAATCTATTCCACCGGCGGAACCGCCGCCATGCTGCGTGACATGGATATGGAAGTCAAAGATGTCGCGGACTTAACCGGCTTCCCGGAAATGCTTGACGGACGAGTTAAAACACTTCATCCCCACGTTCATGCCGGTATTCTCGCGGCTCCCGATGCTCCCGAACACTTGAAAACGCTTAAGGACTTTAAACTCCCGGTCATAGACCTGGTTGTGGTTAATTTCTATCCGTTTGAAAAAGTCGCCAGCGGAGGAAAAGAAAAAGATGTTGTTGAGAACATAGACATCGGAGGACCGACAATGGCAAGAGCCGCTGCGAAAAACTTCGCCGGTACCGCCGTTTTAACCGACCCGCAAGACTATCCCGCGTTTATCGGCGAAATGGAAAAGACTCGCGGAGAGATAACCTCCGAACACGCCCGAATGTTGGCGACCAAGGCGTTTGTTGTGACCGCTCATTATGAAGCCGCTATTGCAAACTATTTCTGTGAAAACGGCGGGAAGTTTCCTCATCATCGGTTTTTTCATCTTCATAAACAAATGGACTTGAAATACGGGGAGAATCCGCATCAACAAGCGGCATGTTATGAACCCTACGGCGGCGGGGGAGGTTATGTCCAGTTACAAGGTCCTCCGCTGTCTTATAACAATCTCTTGGATGCCCAAGCCGCCTCGGAATTGACGACTCTTTTTGATTCTCCCGCCGCCGCGATTGTCAAACACAATAATCCCTGCGGTGTCGCCGTCGAGGACAATATCCGACAGGCATTTTATATGGCGCGAAGATGTGACCCGACTTCCGCTTTTGGCGGAGTTGTGGCCTTTAATCAAGAAGTGGACGGCGAAGCTGCCGAAGCCCTCTGTGAGATGTTTTTGGAAGTCGTCCTTGCGCCACAAGTCTCCAATGCCGCGAAAGAAGTGTTTGCGTCTCGCTCGGAGCGGTTACGAGTGTTGCTGATGCCCGAAAAAAACGGCGGCGGAGCCGAATTACGAGCCGCCGCAGGACTGTTTCTTAGTCAAACTCCTGATTCTCCCGAAGATGAGTCTCAGTGGAAAGTCGTCTCTAAAACCAAACCTGATAAGAGTCAGTGGAATGACTTGCGTTTTGCCTGGCGCGTGGCGATGGTGGTTAAATCCAATGCCATTGTCGCCGCAAAAGACGGGGCAACTCTGGGGATTGGCGCCGGACAAATGAGCCGGATTGATAGTGCCAGAATTGCCCGGCAAAAAGCCGAGAGAGTGAAACTGAAACTGGATGGTGCTGTTGCCGCTTCTGATGCTTTTTTCCCGTTTGCCGATGGATTGTTGGAGCTGCTGGATGCCGGTGTGAAAGCGGTTATTCAACCCGGCGGGAGTAAAAAAGACGATGAAATTATCGCCGAAGCCGATAAAAAAGACGCTGTAATGGTGTTTACAAAAAATCGGCACTTTAGACACTAAGTCATTGTATGAGCGGTAGATTGTTGATTATCGGAGGAGGCGGGAGAGAACACGCGCTGGCGTGGAAGTTGAGCCAGAGTCCTGATGTCCGACAGGTCTTTATGACTTCTTTGAATCACGCCACCGCACAGATTGCCGCGCTCGCGCCGACGGACGAGAATGAATTAGTTGGGTTTTGTCAGAGCCTGGATATGGCACTGGTGGTTGTGGGACCAGAAGCGCCGCTAGCGGCGGGAATTGCTGATACCTTGCGCGCAAAAGGTATTCCTGTTTTGGGACCTTCCAAAGCGGCGGCGGAGATTGAATCTTCCAAGATATTTGCAAAACAATTGATGCGAGCCCAAAACATTCCCACTGCTGATTTTGCCGTTTGTGAGTCTTTGGAAGATGCTCGTGAGTGGATGTCGAAACATTCACCTCCGCATATTGTCAAAGCGGACGGTTTGGCGGCGGGGAAGGGAGTGTTGATTTGTGAAACTCAGGAAGAGGCGGAAAAAGGCGTGATTGAGATGTTAAACGGGCAATTTGGTGATGCCTCGCGCCGTCTTTTGATTGAACGTCC
>JAWONR010000130.1:0-3102 GCA_033865115.1 Candidatus Persebacter sydneyensis
ATTGAAGACCTCGCTTACACCGCGCTTTCTGGCGCGGGGGCGGATGAGGATAACGCTCGCGCGGTCGCCGAAAATGTCGCGCGCGCTGAACAAGATGGCGCTCTCTCTCACGGACTCTTTAGAATCCCCGGATATGTCGCCGGACTCAAAAGCGGAAAAGTCAACGGAAACGCAAATCCCGAAACCATCACTCAAGGTGCCGTCGTCAGATGTGATGCCCAGAACGGATACGCCCCTCTCGCTCTTAAAAGAGCATGTCCCGTCCTCGCTGAAACCGCTAAACAATACGGGACCGCCGTTCTCACTCTCACTCGTGCTCATCACTTCGCCGCTTTATGGCACGAAACCGAATCTCTCGCAAATCTCGGTGTCGCCGCTCTCGCTTGTACTTGTTACATGCCCGCCGTCGCTCCCGCTGGCGGAAACTCACCTCTCTTTGGTACAAATCCCATCTCTTTCGCATGGCCAAGAACTAATAACTCTCCTGTCGTCTTTGACATGGCTACCGCCTCCATGGCCAAAGGTGAAATACAACTCGCCGCTCAAGAAAATCGATCTCTCCCACAAGGATGTGGTTTGGACAAAGACGGGAATCACTCCACTGACCCCAACGAAATACTAAAGGGCGTCATTCTTCCTTTCGGTGGATACAAAGGCTCCGCCATCTCTCTTATGGTCGAACTACTCTCCGCCGCACTCATCGGTGAAAACTTTAGCTTTGAAGCCGCTCAAAATGACAACAAAGACGGCGCGCCTCCAAGAGGCGGGGAGTTTATTCTCGCGCTCGCGCCTCAAGTCCTCGCCGGCGATGACTGGAATAAGCACGCCGAATCTCTGTTCAATAAAATGAAAGACATGCCCGGTGTGCGGCTCCCCGGGGAAAGACGACATCAAAACCGGAAAGATGAAGGCGAACGACAAGTTAATGTCGCGCTCATTAATAAAATCAAAGCCCTAAATGACAACTAAGCAACATCGCCGCTGCGAAAATCAAACTCCCAAACAAAAACAACCGCAAATTAACACGAGAACAAAATCACACTTCCAAACTGCAAAAAGGGTATAATACGCAACATGATTCAATCTCCCGAAAAATATGACTGGAAAGACGCCGCTGATAAAATCAAGCCCGAAACTCGGCTGTTTATCGGAGGGCAATTTGTCGACGCAAATGACGGCGGTATGCTCAATGTCGTCAATCCCGCCAGCGGAAAACTCGTCGCCAATGTCCACGCCGCAAACATTCATGATGTTAACCTTGCCGTCTCCTCCGCCTTCAAAGCTCATCAATCCGGCGTCTGGAGACTCATCGCGCCTCGAGAACGCGCCGATGTCCTGCAACAATTCGCAAACCTCATTCAACAAAACGCCGTCACTCTTGCTCTACTCGACACGCTCTCCATGGGAAAACCGGTCGCGCAGTCTTACGGCGAAGACATACCCGAAGTCGTTAAAACAATAAGATTCTTTGCCGAATGCATTGACAAAGTCGAAGGACGAGTCACCGCCACCAGGCATGATGTTCTGCATTATGTCCTGCGCGAGCCGCTCGGAGTTGTCGGCGCGGTTTCACCTTGGAACTATCCCTCACTCATGGCGGCGTGGAAGTTCGTCCCGGCACTCGCCGCCGGCAACACAGTTGTTTTAAAGCCGGCGGAGCAGGCGCCTTTATCGTGTTTGTTGTTGGCACAGTTGTTTGTTGAAGCCGGAGCGCCTGCCGGAGTCTTCAATGTCATCAACGGCGTCGGCGAAGTCGCCGGACAGGCTCTCGCGAGACACATGGATGTTGCGAAAATCAGTTTCACCGGCTCCTCCGAAGTCGGCAAAAAAATGATGGTTTACGCCGGCGAGTCAAACATGAAAAGAGTCGGATTGGAATGCGGCGGAAAGTCACCACAAATATTTCTTCAAGACCTTCCCGACATTGACGCCGCCGCAGCAGCAGCAGCCGGAGGCATCTTTTCCAACTCCGGACAGGTGTGCAATGCCGGTTCTCGACTTTTGGTGGAGGAAAAAATCGCGGACACTTTTGCCGCTAAGATGGAACAAGCTTCCGTTGGGTTTTGTGTCGGTGACCCTTTGGATTGGGAGACGACTGTTGGTCCGTTGGTGACTAAAGAAGACCAAAAACGAGTTCTAACAGCGATTGACAACGGAGTCAGCGCCGGCGCGAAACTCGCGTTTGGAGGCGAAGCCTCAAAAGAACTAAAAGACGGCGCGTTTGTGAGTCCGACATTGTTGACGGAAGTTCCGAGACAGAGTTCGTTGGCGAAGGACGAGGTGTTTGGACCGGTGGCGGCGATGATAGCGGTGAAAGATTTGACGGATGCGTTGTCGACGGCGAATGACAGTGTTTATGGTTTGGCGGCGGCGGTTTGGACACGGGACATTGGCAAGGCGCATCGCGCGGTGAAGGAGTTGGAAGCGGGAGTGATATGGGTTAATACTTTTTACGAGGATGACATGACTCAGCCTTTCGGAGGTTATAAGCAGTCGGGCAATTCGCGTGACAAGTGTTTTGAGAGCATGTTGGAATACACACAGTTAAAGTCGGCGTGGGTTAATTTGCAGACATAACTTCGCGCGGTTTTTGGTTTTTTTATAAAAGGAGGCAGTCATGATTAAAGCAACACGGTTAATACAGACGATTTTATTTTTGGCATTTGCGATGACGGCGAACGCCGGCAAAGACGCGGGCAAGCAGGAGGACGACATTGACATTAAGTTTTATACTTATTCAAGCGGAGTCGCCGCGGACGGTTATGATGTTGTCGCATATTTTACGGAAGAGAAGGCGGTGCGCGGAGACGAACAATATTCCGTTGAATGGGGAGATGAAGTCTGGCATTTCGTTTCGGAGGAGAATAAAGAGATGTTTTTAAAGACGCCTTTTAAGTATGCTCCGGAGTATGGAGGACATTGTGCTTACGGAGTGGCGGGAGGATATTTGGTGCGCGGAGACCCGCGGGCTTGGAGTGTGGAGAACGGCAAACTTTATTTAAACTACAGCGCGAATGTTCGCCGCACCTGGCGCGCGGCTTCCGACAGTTATATTGTTAAGTCCGAGGCGAATTGGCCGAAACTTAACCGATAACCGACAAT
>JAWONR010000131.1:0-3001 GCA_033865115.1 Candidatus Persebacter sydneyensis
AAAAATCGTTCTACTGACTCCCGACCAACAAAACGGCGATGACTTGTCGTTCATCTCCGACCATAATATTGTAAGTCCGACAAGCCGCGGCAAGAGACATGACCTCCAACGGCGCGCCGACTTTGGCAAAAGGCGCAAACCATTCGGTTTTCATTTGAGGTGAATGATTCCCCGCTCCCAAGAGAAAGACTTCGGGGCGTTCAACTTCGCTAACCACACTTTCCAAATGAGATTCGGTGAGAGATTCCGGGTCGGACGGCAATTCAGCGGTAAAGAGCCCTTTTGGCGTTAGGACGATACTTTGCCGATGACGCTCTCCGGCGATTTCGACATAATCTTCGCCGTAGCCGTTAATGACGGGCGCGCCGTCAGGGGGATTATTGAGATGGAGTTTCATAAGTTTCCGCAAAATTCGCTATAATACCCTATTCTTATGACTTCTGAAAACCGCAAACTCCATATATCCCTCGCCGGAGCCGGCACAGTCGGCTCTGCGGTGATTCGTCTCTTACGAGAGAATGCCGACTCCATCGCCGCCAATTGCGGACGGCGTTTGGAAGTCTGCTCCATCGCCGTGCGTGATGTTGCCCGTGCCAAAAAGCGGCTTCCAAAAGAATGTGCGTCATTAATTACTGATTCATGGAAAAACGCCGCTGAACATCCTCAATCTGAAGTTGTTGTGGAGTTAATGGGCGGAGACTCGGCAGAATGCGGCGCGTGTATAAAAACCGCCTTGGCCGGCGGCAAATCAGTGGTCACCGCCAACAAGGCGCTGTTGGCGGAGTTTGGAGATGAGATATTTCCCGCCGCTCGCGCCGCCGAAAGACCGGTGGCATTTGAAGCCGCAATAGCCGGTTGCATTCCGATTGTCAAAACTCTGCGCGAATCACTCTGCGGCGACAAAGTGGAAGAAGTCGCGGGAATCATTAACGGCACCTGCAACTACATCATCAGCGCGATGAGCAGAGACGGGACTCCGTTTGCAGAGGCGCTGTCAGACGCACAAAAGTGCGGTTACGCCGAAGCCGACCCGACATTGGACATTGACGGCATTGATGCCGCGCATAAGATAGCATTAATCGCTCGTTTGGCATTCGGCGCCAATATTAAACCAAAAGATTTCCTGGTCTCGGGAGTTAGAGACTTTGACCCGTGTGCGCTTAAATATGCGGCTCAGTTTGGATTTGCCATTAAACTCCTGGCGCAGGCAATTCGCACGAAAGACGGAGTCGCCATATCAGTGGAACCGACATTAATCCCCCGCGAACATCCTCTGGCGTCAATTGGCGGCGCGATGAATGCGGTGTCGGTGTTGTCTCACTATGCGGGAGAAACCATGTATTACGGCGCGGGAGCCGGCGGAGATGCAACAGCGGTTGCGGTTGTTGCGGACTTAATGGACATTGCCCGACAAACCACATCACCGGAGCCCAACGGCGGCAAAGACGCTCCGACAGCGGCGCCGGCTGATGACTTTTGTGCGCCGTTCTTTTTGCGGTTGCGGGTGTTGGACAAACCGGGCGTTTTGGCGGAGATTGCCGGAACACTGGCGGCGGAAAACATCTCCATTGAAGCGATTCATCAAAACGAATCCGCACCGGGACGCGAGGTGGACATTATTATGTTGTTGCATGAAAACACTCGCGGCAGAGTCCGTCGTGCGGCGGCGTCAATTACAAAGATGGATTCAGTGTTTGGCGACATTTTGATTCTTCCAATTAGGCGTTTTACAAAATGACCGGTATCATCACTCGTTTTCGTGACTGTTTGCCGTTGTCGTCTGACGCGCCGTCACTGTCATTAGGCGAAGGCGGCACGCCGTTGTTGCCGTTGTTGCGCGTGCCGGAGGGTTTTGAGATATATGTCAAAGTGGAAGGCGCAAACCCGACCGGTTCATTCAAAGACCGGGGAATGGTTGTGGCGACTGCCGATGCCGTGTCTCGCGGAGTGAGATACTTAATCTGCGCCTCCACCGGCAACACTTCAGCTTCAGCGGCGGCATATTCGGCGCATGCCGGACTTCCCTGCGTTGTATTAATTCCAAAAGGAAAAGTCGCGGCGGGTAAGATTGCACAGGCGGTTGCACACGGCGCTCATATTGTTCAGATTGACGGCAATTTTGATGATGCCATGTCGGCGGTCAAACTCTTTTCCGATGAAGGCGAAGCGGCGGTTGTGAACTCCATAAACCCCTACCGCTTACAGGGACAAAAAACCGCGGCGCTTGAAGTTGTTGAATCATTTACTCCCGATTATCATGCCCTGCCGGTCGGCAACGCCGGCAACATCACCGCACACTGGATTGGATATTGTGAAGCCGCGGGAGTCGGAACAAAAGCGTGTTCGTTTTGCGGCGGAAAGTGTGACTATTGCACCGAATCAAAGACCAAGTCACGTCCGAAAATGCTGGGTTATCAGGCGGAAAAGTCGGCTCCGTTTATCACCGGCGCGCCGGTTGTGAATCCTGAAACCGTGGCGACGGCAATTCGCATTGGCAATCCACAGTCTTATGAAGCGGCAAAAACTGTCGTTGCCGAATCCGGCGGTTGGATTCATGCGCTCAGTGACAATGACATTTTGTCAATGCAGAGACATTTGGCGTCCCGCGAAGGCGTGTTTTGCGAGCCGGCATCTGCGGCTTCGGTGGCGGGAGTGTTTGCGGACATTGCCGCGGGCAAACTTAAACCGCCGGCAAGGATTGTCTGCACTTTAACCGGACACGGATTAAAAGACCCGGACATTGTCGGCGAGCCAAAAGTGAAAGTCGCCTCCGCTGACACTGACTCCATGCGGCGGACGGTGGAATCAATTGTTAAAGAGATGTCGGCGCAATGACTGATAATCTTCCGTCCCGGACGGCGTCGCCGTGGTATGATGAATTTCGCGAGCCGTTGGTTGCTTTTGTCATCGCGTCTGTTTTCATCACCGTATTGACGTTATTAAACCCCTCGCCGTCATCGGAGTTGGCGACTTATGACTTCCCCGCCGAAAGCGGCGAATA
>JAWONR010000132.1:0-2774 GCA_033865115.1 Candidatus Persebacter sydneyensis
GATTTTTATTTTTAACACTCCGCATGCGACAATTCGCAGGCGGCAAGGAGCAATGCGATGAGCGACAAACTAATTATTTTTGATACAACCCTTCGCGACGGCGAACAAAGCGCCGGCGCGGCAATGAGTGCCGACGAGAAACTTAAGATTGCGCTGCAATTAGAGCGTCTTCGTGTGGATGTCATAGAAGCCGGTTTTCCGGTATCCAGTCGCGGCGATTTCGAAGCCGTACAAGGAATCGCGCGTCATATTCGCGAGAGTTCAGTTTGCGGACTTGCTCGGGCAAATCCCAAAGACATCACCGCGGCGGGAGAAGCAATTGCACCGGCGGCACGTCCTCGACTTCACACATTTATCGCAACTTCACCGATTCACATGAGTAAGAAACTCGACTTGTCCCCCGATGAAGTGTTGGAACGCGCCGTGGCGGCGGTTAAAGCCGCGCGACAATACACTGATGATGTCGAGTTCTCACCCGAAGACGCCGGACGTTCGGAAGAGGACTTCCTATGTCGAGTGTTGGAAGCCGTCATTAACGCAGGAGCAACAACCGTCAACATTCCGGACACTGTTGGTTATACGATGCCTCATCAATTCGGCGCGCTCATCAAACAATTAATGACCCGAGTCCCCAACTCCGACAAAGCGGTTTTTTCGGTTCATTGTCATAATGATTTGGGGATGGCGGCGGCGAATTCACTGGCGGCGGTTTTGGCGGGAGCCAGACAAGTGGAAGGCACCATTAACGGCATCGGTGAGCGCGCCGGCAACACCGCGCTGGAGGAAGTCATCATGGCGGTTAGGACTCGCCGAGATGTTTTTACCTGCGACAGTAATATTGACGCAAAACAACTTCTCCCCGCCAGTCGCATGGTGTCTTCGGTAACCGGCTTCCCGGTTCAACCCAACAAGGCGATTGTCGGCGCAAACGCTTTTGCCCATGAATCGGGCATTCATCAGGACGGCGTTCTCAAACACAAGGAAACTTATGAAATCATGTCCGCCGAAGATGTGGGTTGGGCGTCCAATCTTATTCGTTTGGGTAAATTGTCCGGGCGCAATGCATTTAAGACACGACTCGCCGAATTGGGCGTGGAGTTTGAAGATGATGATTCATTAAACGCCGCATTTTTACGGTTTAAAGACTTGGCGGACAAAAAGCGCGACATTTACGATGATGATTTGCTCTCTGTTGTCTCTGACCATGAAGCGGTGGAAAACGAAAGTCATCATTTGGTGTCGTTTTCATTTGCTTCGAAGACTGGAGAACGTCCATTGGCGGTTATTGTTTTCAGTGACTCCAAAGGCGAGCACACCGCCGAAGCGGAAGGAGACGGACAAGTGGATGCGGCGTTTCGCGCGATAGAGTCGGTTGCAAAGAGTGGCGCATCCGTGTCATTGTATTCCGTTCGCAACATCACCGCCGGCAGTGATTCACAGGGCGATGTGTCAATACGTCTTTCACGAGGCGACACATCGGCAAGCGGACACGGCACCGACACTGACATTGTGGTGGCGTCTGTCAAAGCATATCTTAACGCATTGGGGAGACTGGAAAGCGGCGGTACAAGAACTCATCCTCAGCGACAGGCGGTATAGATGAAAAACTCTCTCGGGAGACATTCACTCGGCGACAAAGCGGCGATTATTATCGCCGTGGGAGCGGCTTTTATATGTCTGACAATGGGTTTTCGCCAAAGTTTCGGATTATATTTACGCCCGTTTACTGATGACTTGGAGATTACCGGCATTGGTGTTTTCTCACTTGCGATAGGATTACAAAACATAGCATGGGGATTGGCGTCACCAATATTTGGCGTATTGGCGGACAAACGAGGACCGGTTTCCGCGGCGGCAATTGGCGGAGCCTTATATGCGGCGGGTTTGTTTGTCATGGCGGGAGCACAAAGTGGCGGAGAATTGATTGGCGGACAGACACTTGTGGGAATAGGCATAGGCGGCGCGGGTTTTTCAGTCATATTAGGCGCGGTGGGCAAAGTCGCCCCGCCGGAGCGTCGTTCGATGATTTTGGCGATAGTCACTGCCGCGGGTTCTTTTGGACAATTCGCGCTGGTGCCGGTGGCGCAATATTTGTTGGAGTCACTGGGACCAAGAGACAGTTTATACGCCTTGTCTGCGGGAGCATTATTAATGGTGGCATTGGCGCCTCTTTTACGACTTCCGCCGGACGCGCCGACAGCGGCAAAGACCAACAGTGGAGGCGCATTAACATGCGCATTGAACGTGCGCAGTTATGTTTTATTAACACTGGGATTTTTTGTTTGCGGCTTTCAAGTGGTGTTTATCGCGACACACTTGCCGAAATATGTTGTTGACAACGGCGTGGCGGAGTCGGCGGCGGCTTGGGCGTTGGCGATGGTGGGATTGTTTAATATATTCGGCACTTTAACATGCGGCTGGCTTGGTGACCGTTATCCCAAAAAGCATGTCTTGGTGATTTTTTATCTGGCGCGTTCGGCGGTGATTCTTTTGTTTTTGGCGGTTCCGTTGTCTGAAGCATCTGTGGTGATGTTTGGCGCACTTATTGGTTTTTTATGGCTTGGAACAGTGCCGCTGACCAGCGGATTAATTTCAGTCTTTTTTGGAGTTCGTTATTTGTCGATGTTATACGGCGTAACTTTTCTCATGCATCAAGTTGGTTCTTTCCTGGGAGCATGGTTGGGAGGTTGGATTTACGCCTCTTTTGACAATTATGATGTTATGTGGACATTAATTGTACTCTCCGGCGTACTCGCGGCGTTTTTACACTGGCC
>JAWONR010000133.1:0-2462 GCA_033865115.1 Candidatus Persebacter sydneyensis
AAAGGCGTGCCGACAGGGGCGGTTTTTGGACTGGTCTCTATGCTTGAAAAACTTCGTGAAAGGCAACCCGCGGAACTTGTCGCCTGTGTGATGGACGCCGCCGGCAAGACTTTCAGACATGACATTTCTCCCGACTATAAGGCGAATCGTCCGCCGCTGAATCCCGATTTAAGAGTTCAAATTGAGCCGGCAAAAGAGTTTGTCATCGCCTCTGGCTGGCCGTTAATATGTCAACCAGGTGTTGAAGCCGATGATGTCATTGCCACTCTCGCAAAACAGGGGGAACACGCCGGAATGGACATCATTATCGCCTCCGCCGACAAAGATTTGATGCAACTTGTGAGCGACAAAGTCCGCGTTTATGACAGTATGCGCGAAAAAACGTTTGATGAAGATGGAATCATCAAGCGTTTTGGTGTCTCGCCCAAACAACTCGGTGATTATCTCGCAATGGTAGGTGATACCTCCGACAATATACGAGGTGTCTCCAAAGTCGGTGCAAAAACCGCCGCCAAACTCCTCAACGATTATCAAACACTGGATAATATTGTCAAAGCCGCCGCCGAAGATGAGAAACTCCCGAATGCCAAACGCAAAATACGAGGTGTTGTCGGTGATAATCTCCGCACAGCCGATAAAGATGGCGTCATTAATATCGCCCGCCAATTAATCGCGCTAAAAACCGATGTTGAACTTCCCTTAACCGCAAAAGAGTGTTCACCAAAACCGCCGGACATTGAAACTTGGCGCAAATTATGCCAACAATTTGAATTCCGCCGCTTTGCAAGTGTTTTTGACTCCAAACAAAAAGAAACACACTCTACTGATGCCGAAATCATTGTCGACTCTACGCGTTTGAAAGAATGGACGGCAACCGCCAAAAAAGCCGGCATTGTCGCATTGCGAGTGGAAACAAATGGTGACCTTAACATGCTCGCAAAAACAATCGGTATTTCACTCTCCGTAGACGGAGTCCGCGCCGCATATCTGCCGCTTATGCATGATGAATTGTCGCAAACATCGCAAATGTCCGTAAAAGACGCCGTCTCTGAATTGCGTCCGTTGTTGGAGGATAAATCGATAAAGAAACTCTTTCATAACGCCAAATATGAATTACACGCTCTCGCCAATGTCGGCGCGACAACATGCGAGTCGGCGGAAGACATACAAATCGCCGCTTCATCTTCTTCTTCACAAAACATACCGACAACTTTAACCGGACTCGCAAAACAATATTGCGACATGACTCTTCCCGCCCGCCGTGAATGGGCGGGAAAAGACCAGGATTATCCCAATATCGCACCAAAAGAAGCCGCAAAATATGTCGGTAATGCCGTTTGTGCCGTCCATAAAATACTCCCGCTTGTGCGAAAAGACATGTCTGACAACTCCCGGAAACTTTATGACACTATTGACCTGCCATTGATGCCCGTGTTGTTGGAAATAGAACGAATTGGCGTCCGTATTGACGCCGGTGCGTTGGAATCACTGTCCGTTGATTTGCACAAACGAATGTCCACACTCGAAAAAGAAGCTTATAAAATCGCCGGCGGTGAATTCAATCTCAACTCACCGAGACAATTGGAGTCATTGTTGTTTGATAAAATGGGCGCGCCCTCGGGAAGAAAAACAACCGGCGGAGGTGCGCGTTCCACAAACGACATGATATTGCAAAAACTCGCCGCCGATTATCCGCTCGCAAAAGTCGCCCGTGAATGGCGCGAAGCCGTTAAACTTGTCGGCACTTATGTTGACAAACTCCCGCAAATGATTAATGCCGACACCGGAAGAGTCCATACCGATTACAATCAAACATCAGTCGTCACCGGAAGACTGTCTTCGACCTCGCCAAACCTGCAAAACATCCCCGTGCGAACCGCCGAAGGACGACTCATTCGCCACGCCTTTGTCGCCGATGACAAACATACTCTCATCAGCGCCGATTATTCGCAAATTGAACTCCGGTTAATGGCGCACTTGTCCGGGGATGAATCACTGTTAAAGGCGTTTGCCGACGGCGCGGATGTTCATCGCCGAACCGCCGCCGAAGTCTTTGGAAAACCGGAATCGGAAGTCGATGACAACACCCGCCGAGCCGCCAAGGCGATTAACTTCGGATTGATATACGGCATGTCGGCTTTTGGACTCGCGCGGGCATTAAGCGCGACAACCGAACAAGCCGCCGAATATATCCGTCTCTATTTTGAGCGGTATGCCAAAGTCAGAACTTTTATGGAAGACACCCGCCGACAAGCCAAAGAAGACGGATTTGTCAGCACCATCTGCGGACGCCGCATTCCCGTCTCGGACGGAAGACAAGACGCGGCAATGCGCGCCGCCATTAATGCTCCGATGCAGGGAAGCGCCGCCGATATTATAAAAATGGCGATGATTAATATTCATCACTGGCTTCATAAAAACAACATGAAAACACGAATGATTTTACAAGTCCATGATGAACT
>JAWONR010000134.1:0-1373 GCA_033865115.1 Candidatus Persebacter sydneyensis
GTTTTTGGACATCGGCGATGGCACGTGCCTGCTCCTCGCCAAAACCGGCTTTACGTAATGAATCAGCAATTTTCAAAGTATCAAGCATCACCTTCTCCTATTCCGCGATACACTCGTGCGGTGCCGATGGCCAGATTCGAACTGGCACAGAGTTTCCTCCACTGCCCCCTCAAGACAGCGTGTCTACCAATTCCACCACATCGGCTTATCATTCGGGAATCTCCTCCGCCGCATCCGCCGGCGCTCCCTCGGCATCATCAGCCGGTATTTCTATGGCGGATTCCGCAGGTTGTTGCCGCAATTCTTCCAAAACTCCGTCTTCGCCTCCTATAAACAAACTCAACGCCAGCGAAGACGCCATAAATATTGTCGCCAGAATTGCCGTTGTGCGGGTGAGTAAATTCCCCTTACCCGCGCTTTCATACAAGCCGCCGCGCGCACCTCCGCCAAAAGAAGAGCCCAATCCCGCACCCTTGCCTTGTTGCAATAAAATAATACCCACCATCAATAGTGAAGACACCACGGTAACAGACAATAATACTAGTTTCATTGTTTAAACGCCGCCCACGCGGCAAATGTGCAAAAACTTGGCGGCATCCAAAGACGCGCCCCCGACCAACCCACCGTCCATTCCAGCGTTCGCCAGCAGGGAAGCATTGTCTGGAGTGATGCTACCCCCATACAAAACCGATATTTTACCCTTAACCCCGTCTATTTGCGAAATTTGGAGCCGAATTTCGTCTCCCGCCCGTGTCAATTCATCCACCGAAGGGGTTTTGCCGGTGCCAATTGCCCATACCGGCTCATAAGCCACCGCACAGGCGGGGGGAAAGGAAGTTGAGAATGCCTCCAGTGCCCTCAATTGCCGGGCGATAACTTCGTTGGCTTTTCCTTCATCATATTCTTTTTCGTTCTCCCCCACACACAATATCGGCGACAATCCGGCGGCGGCGGCGGCGGATAATTGCGCGGCACAACATTCATCGGTTTCCCCCGCGGCTCGTCTTTCGGAATGCCCGACAATGACATAATCACATCCCACCTCGCGCAACATTCGAGCCGCCACTTCGCCGGTATGTGCGCCGTCTTTTGGATGATGAGAAACACACTGTGCGCCGACCGAGATTTGTGACGACAAAAGCCGACGGGCGGCGATAAGATAAGGCAAAGGCGGACACAACACCGTCTTACAATTCGGCGGCGGAGAAAACCCCTCCGCCCATTCCGCGAGCGTTTCCAAATTCCCGTTCATTTTCCAGTTTGCGACAAACAATGAAGGCATAATGACTACGTCCTTTCTTTCGACTCGGTTTTACGCGCCGCCTGATAACGGCGCAATAAAGGCAATTATAAGGGAATGAGCGGTGTTTTTG
>JAWONR010000134.1:1473-11787 GCA_033865115.1 Candidatus Persebacter sydneyensis
GCCGCCTGATAACGGCGCAATAAAGGCAATTATAAGGGAATGAGCGGTGTTTTTGTGTATTTGTCTCGCATATCGGCGGGTGTTAATTTGGAAATTCGCCGCTTTTCAACATTCCGCCGTCAATGTGCCAATGACCATAACACCGCGCCGACCATGGCGGCGGACAATACAAACATGAGTTGAGTTTGTCTCCGTTCGCCGAGTGCATGCGCCGCAGTTGCGCCGCTCCAACACCAAAAAGTATGCGCTATACACTGCCAGAAAAAGAACACCACCGCAATAATAAATGTTTGTAACCACCAACCGCTGTCCGCGTCAATAAATTGTCCGTAAGCCGACGCCACCATCGCCCATGCCTTCGGATTGAGCGGATGCACCACCAAACCCGCAAAAAAACCCGCCGTCATTGCGCCTTTTTTAATCTTAAGATGCAACACCTTCCACGCCAGCCATACGATATAACACGCCCCGGCGATTTTCATCACTAACAATACAACAGGAAAACGTTCAATGATCTGCCACAGTCCCAACGCCAAACATAAATGTACGAATAACTTTCCCAGCGTAACTCCCGCCAACAACGGGAAACTCGCGCGCAAACCGGCGTTTGCACCCGCCGTCATTAACAACATATTCGCCGGTCCCGGTGTGCACACCAAAACTCCCGCAAAGACGACCAGCGTGGCGAAACTGTCAAACGTCATCGCCGGTGAAACTCGTCATCCTTGTATGCCGCCCTTGGTTAGTTTGGCGGGATTAAGCAACTGTGCCAATGTCTTGCGCGGCAGTCCCGTATCTTCCGCCGCAACATCCAAAACCGGACGTCCTTCTTTATAAGCGCGTTTGGCTATTGCCGCGGCTTTTAGATAACCAATGACCGGATTCAACGCGGTAACCAATATTGGATTTTGTGCGAGCGGTGCGTTGATGTTTTTAACACGCGGCGTGAAACCAGAGATGGTTTTGTCGGCGAGTAACCGGGAAACCGATGACAACAACGCGATCGAATCCAAAAGCGAATCGGCGACTAACGGCAACATCACATTCAATTGAAAGTTGCCGGACTGTCCGGCGACGGTAATTGCCGTGTCATTGCCGATAACACGAGCGGCGACCATGCATGTGGCTTCGGGAATCACCGGATTAACCTTGCCCGGCATAATACTACTGCCGGGTTGCAGCGCGGGAAGTTCAATTTCACCCAATCCCGCCAGCGGTCCGCTGTTCATCCAGCGCAAATCATTGGCGATTTTCATCATACTCACGGCTATCGTCTTAAGTTGTCCGGACATTTCCACCGCCGCATCTTGCGTACTCAAACTTTCGAAAAAAGAAGCGTTGGCGACAAACGGCGCGCCCGATGCCTGTTTCATTTTGCGCGCGAAAACAGTGGCAAACCGCTTTTCAGTATTAATCCCGGTGCCAACGGCGGTGCCGCCCTGCGCGAGCATTAACAATCGCTTTTCAGAATCACGCACACGCGCAACTCCCTTGGCGATTTGCAACGCCCATCCCCCCAACTCTTGTCCCATGCGCACCGGCATGGCGTCCATTA
The DNA here is from genome assembly GCA_033865115.1 of Candidatus Persebacter sydneyensis. Lineage (GTDB taxonomy): Bacteria > Pseudomonadota > Gammaproteobacteria > Tethybacterales > Persebacteraceae > Persebacter > Persebacter sydneyensis. The sequence continues at coordinate 3,029 of JAWONR010000134.1, forward strand.
AATGAGTCCGTCCGGTTTTAACATGCTTATCCAGCGCGCGAGCTTTTTTAGAAATGGTTTTTTCCAGATGTAAAAGTGCCGGCAACAATTGTCGGCGTATTTCCAAAACCGCGGCGACATGAATGGCGGTGGGAATAACATCATTACTGGACTGTCCCATATTGACGTGGTCATTGGGATTGATGTTCATACCGCTTTTGGAGGTGGCGAGAGTCGCCAGCACTTCGTTCATATTCATATTGGTGCTGGTGCCGGAGCCGGTTTGAAAAACATCCACGGGAAAATGTTCACTGTGTCCTCCGTCTTCAACTTCTTTGGCGGCTTTGACAATTGCGCCGCCGATTTTACGGTTTAGAAAACCGAGCTCCATATTCGCTTCGGCGGCACATCGTTTAATGAGTGCGAGCGCGCCGATAAACGCCGCCGGCATTGTCCGTCCGCTGATGGGGAAATTGTCGACCGCCCGCTGAGTTTGCGCCTTGTACAACGCGCCCGCCGGCACTTTGAGTTGTCCCATGGAATCGGATTCCAATCGAAATTTGGTGTTTGTTTTGGTGGTTTTAGATTTTGCCATTGCGAATGTACTCCTTGTTTGTCTTTCGTGTCATTATAGCCAAAAAACGCGTCACAATAACGCCCTCGTGTTCTGACATCGGGATTAATTTGAGGACACAACAATATCCGCCGCCAATTCAAGGGAAAACAAACGATGTCCAACGCTCCCGCCTTTTAAGAAGCGGGAGGCGATTAAACTTTGTCGGTGGTTTCCACTTGTCGTATCGGTGACTCGGCGGAAGTTGAAGGGGCGGAAGGCGAAGAATAATCGGAAGCTTCCAACTCACGCACTTCAGTGATTAATTCTTTCTGCATTCCGTTGTCATCAGTGCCGGTTTCCACCATTTTCAAGGGTTCATCGGACACTCCCTGCCGCATTTGATTGAAGTACCCGTCCAATTCAGCGGTAATTTCCGGTGTAATTTCACCGTCTTCTTCGGCATCCCGCCCGATTGCCGTTAATGCAACTCTCATCGCATATTGGCCGACCGAATATTGTTTTGCCAGCCGTTGCACGAATGTTTCAACAGGCGCGGGAGATTTCACCTTTTCCGGCTCTTGTGCCACAGGTTTTGCGATTTCCGCGGACTCAGCCGGTTTTGCGATTTCCACTGACTCAACGGGTTTTGCGACTTCCATGGATTCAACAGGTTTGGCGACTTCGGTAATTTCCGCGGGTTTTACGGATTCGGAAGATTTCACAGATTCATCGGATTTAGTCGCTCCCGAAAACTCCGCGGGTTTAACTGGTGGAGTCGGTTTTGATGACTCCGCGGATTTTTTCGGCACATTTGTCGCCGCGCCGGCGGACGGACGTCGATTAGACCTTTGTGACTCAGCTGATTTGGCTCTGCCGTTATTTTGCGGCGGACGACTTTGAGCTTTCGCCTCACCATTTGTCGTTTCGCCTTTCCCGCGGCGAGGACGCCGCCGTCTTGGTTTACGAGTTTTATCACCGTCTGCCATTGCCGAAGGTCTCACATTTTTTCGTGTTTGCACACGCGAGCGGTTGTCGGAAGTCGTCCCTCCAAACATCGTCTTCCACAATTTCGCTAAAAACCCCTCCGCCGGTCTTTCTTCCGGCATAACGGTTTTAACCAATGCTTCCGGTCGTTTGGCGCCTTTTCTTTCCAGTCGTTTTTGCATTTCTTCGGCGGCATTTTTTTGTCGTTCGGTGATGCGGTAACTGGCGCCCGCTTGATTGTCAACCTTGCGAATGATGACATCCGGCGGATGCATGTCTTCGGACGGCGCAATTAGAATTTCGCAGTTGTGTGTTTTTTCCAGCTCACTAATTTCCGCGCGTTTTTCATTAAGCAAATACACCGCCGACATCGCGGGAGCTTGAACAATCAGCGCGTCTTTGTCAAAGTTGCGAAGATGAACGCGAATTTGTCTCAACAGCCGCAGAGCGAAGGATTCCGGGCGTCTTTGCCGTCCGGTGCCGTGACAGGTCTTACAAACGACGCCTTGAGCTTCTTCCACCGGTCGTGAAAGTCGTTGTCTTGACAATTCCATAAGTCCGAATCTTGATATCGGCGCCCATTGCACTCGTGCGCGGTCTTTACGCAGGAGTGTGACAAAGTGTTCTTCGAGCGCGTGTCGGTTTTTATCGGAGAGCATGTCTATAAAGTCAACGACCACCAATCCGCTGAGGTCGCGGAGACACAAATGACGGGCGATAATTTCCGCGGCTTCCATATTGGCGCGCAGTGCGGTGGCTTCAATATCGGAGTGTCCGCGCATTTGGGCGGAGTTAATATCAATGGCGACCATTGCCTCGGTGCTGTCAAAAACGACTCTTGCGCCCGAGCTGGTTTTGATTTCACGCCGATAAATGGCGTCAATTTGTTCTTCCACGGTGTCCGGCACCATTCCCTCGCCGTCGTGATAATGCACACACTCGGCGTTTTCGGGAGAGATGATTTCCATAAAGCTTTTCAACTCACGATAACTGTCTTCGTCATCGCAATAAATTTCATCTTCACCGGGTTTGTAATAATCACGCACCGCGCGCAAAATAAGGTTGTTTTCGCGATAAATCAAGGCGGGACCTGTACAATTTTCAGCGGCTTCAGACACTGCTCCCCACAGTTTAAGCAGATAGCTTTCCAAATCCCAGCGAAGGTCTTCCGCCGAGCGTCCGATGCCGGCGGTGCGGACAATCACTCCCATTCCTTCCGGCAGATTCAGTCCTGCTATGGCTTCAGTCGTTTTTTGCCGGTCACGGGCGGCGACATTCCTCGACATTAGCACTTTCTCCTGCTTATGATTTGGCATCAGCACGAGATAGCAGCCGGCGAGTGAGATATTGGCGGTCATTCCAGCGCCTTTATCGCCGACATGGTCTTTTTTGACTTGGACGAGAATGCTGTCGCCTTCGGCGAGTTTAGCGCCGTTGGAGCCGCCGACATGCGGGCCGACGTGTTTGAGAGGAAGAAACCCGTTTTTACTTTCGCCGAAGTCGACAAAAGCGGCATCAAGCCCGTCTTCAATACGGGAGACAACTGCTTTATAGATATCGCCTTTTTTGTTTTCCCATCCTACAACGTCTTGTTCATACCCCGACAGGACTCCGTCTTTGTCGACGATGACGATACGCTGTTCTTCCGATTGACGGATATTGACATAAATAGTACTCATTATATAAACACTTTCTTGCTGGAGGCGCGCGCAAGGGGAGAGTCGCCACTTGGGCGACCATTCGCGACAGACAATAATGTGCGTTCAACCGATTCGCAACCATATTCAGCAACTATAACCGCTCACAAAATCACGGTGCGGTTTTACCGTGGCGACGGCGCTTTTGCCGTTTCGCGGACGCGGCGGAGTTCAGAGATTAGCGAACCCGAGCCACTGTCAATCGTGTATTATAAGATACAATACGGCGTAATTGCACCATGTCCGAAAAATTTTTTTCCGCCCCCGCCGCGCAAGTCGCCGCTGATTATGACGGGCAGCGGCTTGACAACTACCTGGCGCGCGAGATGAAGGGCGCGCCGAGGTCGTTGATATATCGGCTCATCCGCACCGGCCAGGTGCGAATTAACAGTCGCCGGGTCTCCCCTGACCGGAAACTCCGCGCCGGAGACATTATCCGGATTCCGCCGCACATTTCCTTGTCATCTCCATCCCCGGCGCCGCCGATGTCTCCGTCGGTGTTGTTTGAAGACGAGTCATTACTGGCGGTCAACAAACCTGCCGGCATGGCGGCTCATGGTGGGAGTGGAGAATCACATGGCGTGATTGAACGTTTACGGGCATCACGTCCGGACAGATTTTTGGAGCTTGTCCATCGATTGGATAAAAACACATCGGGCGTTTTACTACTGGCAAAAAAGGCGTCGGCATTACGCGGCGTTCATGCGACATGGCGCGCGCGCAAAGTCCGCAAAATCTATCATGTTTGGGTTTTTGGAAAGTGGAGTTCGAAAGCAGCGGCACACATTGACATGCCAATTAAGCGCACGCCCGTTATTGGAGGCAAAATTGCGCCGGACGGACGTTCTGCCCTGACTCGGACTTCCCTCCTACAGCAGTTATCAAAAGCCGCACTCTTACGCGCGGACATTGCGACCGGGAGGACACATCAATTACGAGTTCATCTTGCCGCGGTAGGACTTCCGATAATCGGAGACGACAAATACGGAGATTTCGCCGCCAATCATGCCCTACGGCAAAAGCGGATGTTCTTACACGCGGAGAGATTGTCTTTCACACATCCATTAAAAGATGAGGAATTAACAATCATCGCCCCGCCGCCTCGTGAATTCACCGCCTTACAAAAGGTATTGTCATGAACGTCTTATCCGCATTTATTTCAGTGAGCGGTTGGACATTGGCATCTCGTGTTTTGGGACTGGTGCGCGATATCATAGTCGCCTTCATCTTTGGAGCAGGAGCATTAATGGACGCTTTTTTTGCCGCCTTTCGCCTACCAAACACTCTACGCCGTTTTACCGCCGAAGGCGCGTTAACACAGGCATTTGTTCCCGCCTATCAAAAGGCGAAAGAGACGAATCCCGAAGAAGCGGCGGCTTTTGCCGGAGAACTCTTATGTTTGCTGGCGTTATCATTGGCGGTCTTATCGGCGTTAGTCATGATTGCCGCGCCACAAGTCATTGCGATTGTCGCTCCCGGATTGGAGCAAGCAGAAGCGGCGGCGGACATGTTGCGGATTGTCTTTCCCTATATTTTATTAATCTCAATAGTCGCCTTATTTTCAGGCATCTTAAACGCCGATTATCGTTTTCGCGCGGCGGCGGCGGCTCCGATATTCTTAAACATTGCGGTGATAGTTGCGGCGTTATGGCGTCCGTCATCATTAATGCCGCAAGAGACGGCATTAGCGTGGGGAGTCATGGTCGGAGGCATCTTACAACTTGCCTTAACGGGTTTTTGTGTTCGGCGGGCGGGACTTTCCCCTCGTCTTCGTCTGCGTTATCCCGGCGCGAGAATCAAAACAGCTTTATATAAGATGGGACAAAGCGCACTTGGCGCGGGCGCGATACAGATCAATTTACTAATTAACTTAGCGATTGCATCATTATTACCGGCGGGAGCGATTTCGTGGTTATATTACGCGGACAGGTTGATGGAATTACCGGCGGGATTATTAGGCGCGGCGCTTTCCACGGTAGTCTTACCGGCGATGTCGGTCGGAGGCACACGAGCACATACAGTTTTGGACAATGCTTTACGTTTAGCGATGGTATTATCATTACCGGCGGCGTGCGGGATGGTCATATTAGCGTTTCCAATAGTATCTGTCTTATTCCTACGAGGCGCATTTGACTGGCATGATGCCCAAATGACGGCGCATGCGGTCTCGGCTTACGGAGTTGGTATTTTAGGATTAGTGGCATTACGTCCATTAGCGGCGGCATTTTTCGCACGAGGAGACGCGGCGACACCGGCAAAAGTGGCGGTAATTGCGTTGTTGATGACGCAGGTATTTAACGGGATATTCGTATTCCTATTGGAGTGGAATCATGCAGGCATAGCGTTATCAATTGGCTTAGCGGCGACCTTAAACGCGGTGATTCTACTATGGTTACTACGGCGCCGGAGTTGGTACGAGCCACTCAAAGGCTGGGGGCGATTATTAGCTTGTATGTTGGGGGGAGTGGCATTCATGGGCGTGTTCCTGTGGGCGGGACAACCGGCGGAGGAGTTTTGGCGAGAGCAGTCATTACTGGCGCGAATTACCGCTTTATTTGGATTGGGAATTGTTGGTTCGGGGGTATATTTTGGTGTATTATGGGCAGGCGGCGTGCGTTTTTCGGATTTCCGGACAGGCGATTTAAAGTCTCCGGATTGAAAATTACGGTTATACAAACGCCTATTATTTGATAAATAGTGTAAAATATCGCTTCTATGGAAACTCCAGAAACCCCGACCATACGCGGCAGCATAGTTGCGCTTGTCACGCCGATGTTAAAAAACGGCGAGATAGACGAAGGCGCGTTCAAAGCTCTATTAGAGTGGCATATTGCCATGGGTTCCGCCGCCGCGGTAATTGCCGGCACGACTGGCGAGTCCCCAACTCTAACATTGGAGGAAAACCGTCGTTTAACGGCTGATGCGGTAAAGTGTTCAAACGGACGCATGCCCATCATCGGCGGAGTCGGAGCAAATGCGACAGCCGAGGCGGTTGAACTCACAAAACAGGCGGCGGAAGATGGAGCTGACGCAGGATTATCGGTTATCCCCTACTACAACCGCCCGACTCAGGAGGGATTATTCCGTCATTTTTCCGCCGTTGCAGACGCTTCAAACTTACCGATTATCTTATACGATGTTCCGAAGCGTTGTGGCACGACTTTTGAAACGGCGACATTGGTTCGGTTATCCGAGCATCAAAACATTATCGGATTAAAAGACGCGACAGGCGACTTACGGCGATTGCATGAACATCGTGAAAAGTTACCGGACAATTTTTTGTTATACAGCGGCGATGACGGCACGGCGGAGGACTACATCTCGGGCGGCGGAAATGGAGTCATTTCAGTAACCGCAAACATTGCGCCAAAGCGGATGAGTGACATGTGCCGTGCGGCATTGGACGGAGACAAGGAGAAAGCCCGTCATTTAGATTCTACCCTACGCGCGATGCACACAGCTCAGGGGTCGGAGAGCAATCCCATTCCAATTAAGTGGGCGTTATCGGAGGAAGGGCGAATTGGACCCGCACTTCGTTTACCATTAACGCCATTATCAGAGCGTCATCACAACACTGTGCGTGCCGCGGTCAACAACAGCAGACAAGAGGAAAACGAATGACACAAAAACTCATTAACATTTTACTTCCGGCGATATTCTTAGCAGGCTGCGCCAGTGGCGGGACGGGCATATTAGACGGTCGCAAGGCGGATTATCGCCGAGATGACTATCAGACGGCAAAAGACTTAAAACAGCCGCCGGATGTCATACTCGCTCGCGAAAACAACGAGACACAGTTATTAAGTGAATACCGCATCGGCGCGGTGCCGGAGATTGGCTCTCCTGACGAAATAGCGTTAGCGGGCGAGCGCAAGGTATCTTATCGCCGCGAGGGCAATTTACGCTGGTTAGATTTGGACCTCCCCGCCGCGGACTCATGGAATTTAATACGAGCATTTTGGATGTCATTAGAGTTTGAATTAACGAATGAAGACGCGCCCATTGGCACATTAGAGACGGGTTGGTTGGATTTGCGTAAAGGCGCACAATCGGTGGGGTTGGGCGGGTATTTGGACGACTTTCTTGGGCGTTTACGGGACAGTGGCGAGCGTGACAAGTTCATCACACGCATAGAGACGGACGGCGAGGTGACTGCGATATATGTTGCACATCGTCGTATTGCGGCGAATTTCGACAAAGACGGCTTATTTTCCGGCTACACCCCGATACCGGCCGACCCGCAGTTAGAGACGGAGATTCTACGGCGGATAATGATATTTGCGGCTCGGACACCCGAAGAGGAGCAGGACACCGCCTTTACAGATGATATTGAGTCGGAGGAAGAACGGGCTTCGGAAGATTACACATTGGAGGAAACCCAGTTAGTCATTAAAAAGCCTCCGGAAGAGAGTTGGCTTTTAGTCCGTATTGGCTTAGACCGGGGCGGATTCACGATAGAAGACCAGGATTATGCGGAGCGCGCTTATTACATACGTCATTCCGGCGGACCGGAGAGTCAGCAGATTTTTGGCAAAGCGGAGACCGGTTTTTTCAATCAGATATTCGGAGATGAAAAGCCGATTTTACGGGAGATTAAGATGACACTTGTTGGCGATGAAGAGGACAACACGGTCATCACGGTTGCGGCGAGCGATGACGGCGAGCCGTTGACTGATTTACAGTCATCGGTGTTGTTGGAGTTGTTAAGCGTGAATTTGCCCTAATTCCGCATGAGATTCTGTTGCCTTGGCAGCGGTTCTCGTGGCAACGCCGCCGTGGTGGAGCATGGCGACACCAGTGTATTGGTGGATTGCGGATTTTCATCATCATCTCTCAAAAGCCGCTTATTACGGGCGGGATTCTCCTCCCTGCCGGTGTTGCCTCAACATGCGGTGAGTTTGACATCCCGCGCGCCGCCGTTGCATGTTCCGGAGTTAAACGCGATATTAATAACACATGAACATAGTGACCACATCACGGCGTTGCCGAATTTAGAGGCGGCGGGAGCGAAAATACACATGACTGCGGGCACGGCGAAGGCGTTAAACTTTACCGGCGCGCACATTCTAAAGCCGGGAGAATGGTTTTCGCTTGGCGATTTACAGATATTACCGTTGGTGGTGCCGCATGACGCCGGCGAGCCGGTACAGTTCATCTTTGGAGACGGCGCGCGTCTTTTTGCGATGTTAACGGATTTGGGACACATCACGCCGGCGATATACAGTGCCTGCGCAGAGTTGGACGCGGTGATGATTGAGTGCAATTATGCGGCGGACTTATTGGCGGCGAACTCCCGATATCCACAGCAGGTGAAGTCACGCATATCGGGCAAATACGGTCATTTATCCAATGATGAAGCGGCGGCGTTTATATCGTGTTTGGAGTCACCTCGTTTGCGTCATGTTGTGGCGGCGCATCTCAGCGCGAACAACAACACCGAAGCGCGGGTACGCCGGTGTATGGAGGCGGTTTGTTCGCCGAAAAAAGTCACGGTTGCCAGTCAAAAGAACGGCACTGATTGGATTGCCATCGGTGATTAGACT
>JAWONR010000135.1:0-8116 GCA_033865115.1 Candidatus Persebacter sydneyensis
TGCGATACAACACATAGTTTTTGCGGTCATAACGTCCGCCCTCCCATACTGACTTAAAGTTCTCCGGCGGTGACTCGGACTTTGTCTGCAACCGCCACAAACATGATGAATCACCGGCGTTCACGCCAAAATAATACAACTGTGCCGCCGCTCCTCCCGCCGCCGAAGATGCATCCATGCATCCGCCGCTCGTTTCTATCATGACATCCGCCGCCATCCCGCGATATGATTTGCCGGAATCCACCACCGGCATCCACAACAAATTAAATACACACCACGCGGCGGCGATGCCACAACTCCAATTTAATATTGCACGTTCATTGGAACGACCAAAGTTTGCCGCCATTCCCGCCCAGAGAACAGTTACCGTCAATGCAAGCATCACCTTCCATCCCACCGCGGCTTCGGAGGGGAAACCCAACAACGGAAAACGCTCCCGCAATATTATCGTCCAGTCATTGCCCGCGCCGGTCTGCCACAACACCCATCCCACCCACATGCCGCCGACACAACCGACTCCGACAATAATTACGGCAAACCAGTCCAAAATAGACGCGTAATCATCCGGCAATCTCTCCAAACCGCGCGCGGTAAAAACCGCCAACGCCGGCATAAGCCAAAACAAATCCTCCTCTCTTCCGCCAAAAAGCATGAAATGTAACGCCGCCGCCGCCGTCATGGTTATGCATAAAAACATGGTTGAATCAATGCGTCCATAACCCAAAACCGTCACCGCAATCGGCAATGTCGGAAACAACGCCCAAGCCGCCAAACGCAAGAAATCAGACACCCCCGTCCAGTCATTGTTTGGAGAGAGTGTTGTGAAGTGTTCGGCGGACAATGTTAAAAAAGCAAGAGGCGCAAAAAACACCGTTGCCACCAACAATCCGGCAAACACTCTTGGACGCCGCCATTCCGAACGCAACAACACCGCCACCGCACCGGCAAGTGCAAACGGTGCGACTCCCGGTGATGCGGTTGCCGATAAAAAAGCCGCAGACATGCCCAGAATAATACCGCCCAACAAGGCATGTGTGCGCAGTAATGACGCGCCTTGCAGCATCATCGCCGCGCCGAAAAACGCCGGGACCGCAAGATTTAATAAATGTGCGCGCACCATTAATCCAGTCATGCCAAATGTTAATAACACCGCCATCCAACCTCGTCTTCCGCCTCCCGCGGCGCTCCAAATAAATGCAAGAGTGAGTGCCAGTAAAATCGCGTTTAACATGCGAGCGCCTTCATGAGCCGGCAACAATGATGAAAACGCCGCCGCAGACACCGCCGCCCATGTTGGATAAGCCGATGCCGGCATTTCCGGTCGCGCTGATTCAGGGAGTCCGGTGATGATTCCGTTTTTTTCGGCGATGAATATTACAAAACCGGTTTCTTGGGGACTCCACGGGTCGCGACCGATGAGTCCCGCGCCTATCCACAGCGCGACCATCAATATGAAAAGAAATGTCTTGCGAAGTCCGTACGGCGTATCTGACAACATCGTCGCCGCCGGCAACTCGCCAAAGACGCGAGCCGTCACGCAAAAAGCCTAACCCGCGCCGTAGCGCCGGCGGAACTTTTCAACTCGTCCCGAAGTGTCCACCAACTTTTGCTTGCCGGTGTAAAAGGGATGACAATTGGCGCAGATGTCCAACTGCAGCTTCTCCTTGCAAGTGGTTCCCAAGTGCAGCTTGTTGCCGCACGAACAAACCGCTTCAACATGACGATATTCCGGATGTGTGTTCTTTTTCATGACTAAGTCGTCCTAAAATAAAAAACAGTATTATAACTCCAAATTGACCGGGAAAAACCTAATTTCCCCCTAATTTTCGCCTGAAACTGAATTTCGTCTCTCAAATCTGTCTTTTGTCTCTCAAATTCACTTTTACCTCTCAAATTCACTTTCTCGTCTCTCAAACTGTTTTTTTTGTCTTTCAAACTGATATTCGGTCTCTAAAACTCACTTTCGCCCCTAAATCACTGAAACTCAAAAAATCCCGCTTTGATAAATGCCGTCAAATATAAACTGTACCGCCAAAGCAGTCAGTAATATCCCGAAAATCCGACTGATGACATGCATTCCGGTCAGTCCCAGAAACTTGTGCAGCCGCTCGGCGAGTAGCATGGAAATCAGTGTTAAAAGCAAAATCACCGCCAACGCCAAAATTACCGCCGCCTGGGATGTGCCATCGGCATCCGCCAATAACAAGATTAACGCGCCCATTGTGCCGGGACCGGCGATTAATGGCGTCGCCAGCGGGAAAATGGCAATGTCATCTCGTCCGGCGGCGTCTTTGTTTTCCGCGGGAGTTGTTGATGCTCCTCCTGATTCGCGCGCAAAGACCATGTCTATGCCGATGAGTAACAATAAAACACCTCCGGCGGCGCGAAAAGCCGGCATGGATATGCCCAAACTATTTAATAACGCCTCTCCAAACAACGCAAAGACCGATAAAATCACCGCCGCCGCCAAGACTCCTCGCACCGCCGTTTTACGACGCGCCTCCGCATCTGTCCGGACACTCAACGCCGCATAAACCGCCGCTACGTCAAACGGACCAACTGTCGCAAAAAAAGTCGTTAAAGCAACAAAGAAGGTTTCTGCCACGTCCATCTACTCCGAAAATCAATCTTCGCGTAGAGAAACAAACTCTTCCGCGCTGGTCGGATGAACACCGATAGTCGCGTCAAAGTCCGCTTTTGTCGCTCCCATGCGCAGGGCAACCGCGAAACCTTGAATGATCTCGCCGGCGTCGTCTCCGATATAGTGCGCGCCCAAGACTTTCCCGCTGTCTGCGTCTACGACAAGTTTAATTAGTGTCTCCCAGTCTTTGCCTGCAAAACTGCGCTTCATCGCGCGAAAAACACTTTTGTATGTGCGTATGCTAATGTCTTTTTTGGCCGCCGCCGATTCACTCATGCCCACTGTTCCCATCTGAGGACGAGAAAAAACAGCCGTTGGCAAGTGTGCGTAGTCGACAGTCGCCGTTTTGTCGTTTTTATAAACTCTAGAAACAAAAGCCCCCGCTTCGGCAGTCGCCACCGGGGTTAATGCCGGTGTCTGGATAATGTCGCCGATGGCGTATAACCACGGACAGTCTTTTACCCGATAATCATCATCAACCGACAAAAAACCACGTCCGTCGGGAGTTACGCCGGCATGTTCCTCCAACCCAATATTGTCAGTTAGTGGACGACGTCCGGTTGCGAACAATGCCAAATCGGCGGTTAATGCATCGCCGTCTGCAAATCGTACTTGTAATGCGTCATTGTATTTTTCCAACGCCACCGGAGCATTGCCAGATTGTATCTTCACGCCGCGTTTGGCGACTTCCGCCGCCATGTGTTCGCGTAAATCATCATCAAAACCGCGCAATGGCAAGTCGGCGCGATAACACAATGTTGTTTCGACTCCCAGTCCGGATAAGATGCCGGCAAACTCCAATGCGATATAACCTCCGCCCAACACCGCCGCGCGACGAGGCAATGACGGTAAATAAAACATGTCATCTGACAAGACTCCCATCGCCGCACCGGGCATGTCCGGACGGGACGGAGTTGCACCGGTCGCCAATAATATTTTATCGGCTTGGATCTCTGTGTCTCCGCATTGTGCGGTCTTTTCGCCGGACAGTCGGGCTTCGGCGTTGATGACTTCGACATTGGCGTCTTTTAGGATTCCGGCGTAAATCTCGTTTAATCTCGCGATTTCTCGGTTTTTGTTTTCGCGTAGGACATTCCAATCCATCTCTCCCCCCGCGTTACGCCATCCGTATGCCGCCGCGCATTCACGTTCTTCGGAAAAACCCGCGGCAAATGTGAACAGTTTCTTTGGCACACAACCGACATTTACGCAAGTTCCTCCCAATGCCGCTTTTTCCACCAAAATAACCCGCGCACCTGTTGCCGCCGCGAATCTCGCCGCGCGAACTCCGCCACTGCCGCCTCCAATTACCAATAAATCACACTTTTTCATATCCGTATTGTATCACCGCCCGCGAGGCGGTGTATTGTATAATCCAGAATTATGAGTGATAAAAATTCAGATATTCGGGAATTGGCGGCGGCGATGAATCGTCTGTCCGACTCTATTAATGAGACCAATGCGCTATTTGCCGCCGCCCAGAGGGATGACCCTAACTGGAAAAGAGTCCCTGAATTGCTCGCTGAACTCATCCGCCAACTTCGTCTGATTGCTTCGCGGTTGTAGGTTCAGCGTCAAAACGCCGACAATACGCCAAATCGGTAATTGCGCGGTTTTCACGACTCGCGCGCGCCGCAAAACGAGTCGGCGGACGAGGTGGGCGGTTGTCTGCAGTGGTGAACTCTTTGCAGGAGGCAAAACTCTCGCGGATTTGACAGGCGTAATTCGCCCAGTCAGTGGCAATGTGGACAATACCTCCACAGGCGACCTTTTTTGCCAGTAACTTGACAAATGTTGGAGTTATTAGGCGTCTTTTATGGTGTCGTTTTTTAGGCCACGGGTCCGGGAAAAATATACGCGCGCAGGATAACTCGCCGTTGTTAAACATGGGCAATGTTTCCACCGCATCGGCTCGTGCGACTCTTACATTGTTTATCTCCGCCGCGGAGAGTCGGTTGAGTAACGCACCGACTCCGGGAGTATGGACTTCCAAAACAATATGATTGTCTTGAGGATTCGCCTGCGCGAGTTCCGCCGCCGCTTCTCCATAACCGCCGCCGATTTCCAATGACAACGGCGCGCGCCGTCCGAATATTGACTCCCAATCGGTCTTTGGACGAATCTCTATCCCGTAACTCGCCCACAGTGTTTCAAGTCCGCGTGTCTGGGCAACGGTGATTCGTCCGCGCCGTAAGACGTAACTTTTAATGCCGGCGGACGGCATGACAGAAGTTATTCGCCAATAATGCCGGCGGACGGCGAAGACGGCGCGGCGATATATTGACGCGGCATGATGCCGGCGAGAAATCCTTCTCGTCCGGCGACAACGGCGTCTTTCATGGCCGCCGCCATGCGGACGGAGTCTTTGGCGTGTGCAACAGCAGTGTTGGTGAGTACGCCGTCACATCCCATCTCCATCGCCCGCGCGGCATCGGAAGGGGCGCCGACTCCGGCATCTACAATGACCGGTATGCCCGCGTTTTCAATGATGATTCTCAAATTGTGCGGATTGACTATCCCCATGCCAGAGCCGATGAGAGACGCCAGAGGCATGACCGCTGCGCAACCAATGTTTTCCAGCTCACGTGCGACGACCGGGTCATCGCTGGTGTATGCCAAAACCGAAAAACCATCCGCCACCAATTCCCGCGCCGCGGAGAGTGTTTGTGAGACATCTGGAAACAAAGTCTTGTCATCTCCCAGTACTTCCAGTTTGACCAGGGATGCGCCGTCTAATAACTCGCGCGCGAGTTTTAATGTCCTAACTGCCGAAGCGGCGTCATAACAACCGGCGGTGTTGGGTAAGACAGTGTAGCGCTCGGCGGGAAACGCCTCTAATAAAGACGGTTCGCCCTCTTTTCGTCCGGCATCCGCGCGGCGTACCGCAACAGTGATGATTTGTGAGTTGGAGGCTTCGACTGCGCGCCGAGTTTCGTCTAAATCGCGGTATTTGCCGGTGCCCAGCAACAGCCGCGAAGTGAAACTCTGTCCGCCGAGTGTGAGAATGTCAGTGGGCGCGTTCATGGCTTAACCTCCGCCGACAGCGGCGACAATCTCAATAATGTCGCCCTCCGCCAGTATTTCATCGTCATGTCGGCTTTTGGGAATGACAGCGCCGTTTTTCTCCACCGCCAGCTTTTGCCCGCCCAGTCGCATTTCCGCAAGCAGCGCGGTGACGGTCATCCCCGCCGCCTGACGTTGTTCTCCGTTGATCGTGCAATAGCCCATTCTGTGACTCCAAAAAGGGTATTATAATACCGCTTTTCCCGAAATTCGCGGGTGTAGTTCAATGGTAGAACATCAGCTTCCCAAGCTGAGAACGAGGGTTCGATTCCCTTCACCCGCTCCGAGGCGGCAGACGGGCGGATCACGGGCGGAGTAAAAAAAATTTCCCGAGTCATTGAATTGGCGTGAAAAGCGCGCTATAATATCACTTGTTAGCACTCTCTACCGGGTAGTGCTAATCACTTTTATTTTAGCCAAAGGAGAGAAATCCCATGAAGAAGACCAAAATTCGCCCCCTGCACGACCGCCTTTTGGTGCGTCGGTTGGAAGAAGAGCGTAAGACGGCAAGCGGTATCGTCATCCCAGACAACGCCGCCGAAAAACCCGACCAAGGCGAAGTGCTGGCCGTCGGCAAAGGAAAAGTCAAAGAAGACGGCTCGCGACAACCTCTGGATGTCAAAACCGGCGACCGTATCTTGTTTGGCAAATATGCCGGCTCCACCGTCAAAGTGGACGGCGAAGAACTGCTGGTAATGCGTGAAGACGATGTAATGGGCGTTATCGGTTAAGCCGCGCGCATTTACTTTTATTTTTTTCTTATCAAGGAGGAACACAACCCATGTCCGCAAAAGACGTTAAATTTTCTGAAGAGGCGCGGCGCAGTATTGTGCGCGGCGTTAATGTATTATCAGACGCGGTTCGCGTGACGCTCGGTCCAAAAGGCCGTAATGTCGTCATTGAACGCTCGTTTGGCGCTCCGACCGTCACCAAAGACGGTGTTTCAGTGGCGAAAGAAATTGAGCTTGAAGACAAACTGGAAAACCTGGGCGCGCAAATGGTTAAAGAAGTCGCGTCCAAGACTTCCGATGTCGCCGGAGACGGAACAACAACCGCCACCGTTCTCGCACAGGCAATGGTGCGCGAAGGCATGAAGTATGTCGCCGCCGGGATGAATCCGATGGATTTGAAACGCGGGATAGACCGCGCAGTTCAAGCCGCCACCGACAACCTCAAAAAGATTTCGAAAGAATGCCGTACGCGCACTGAAATCGCACAGGTTGCCTCCATCTCCGCCAACTCCGACGCCAAAGTCGGCGAGATTATCGCCGAAGCCATGGATAAAGTCGGGAAAGAAGGCGTCATTACCGTGGAAGACGGCTCCGCGCTGGAAAACGAATTGTCCGTTGTTGAAGGCATGCAGTTTGACCGCGGTTATTCCTCGCCTTATTTTATTAACACGCCTGAACGGCAGATGACCATTTTGGACAATCCGCTGATTTTGGTGCACGATAAAAAAATCTCCGCCATTCGCGACATTCTTCCGATTTTGGAACAGTCCGCGAAGTCCGGACGTCCGTTGTTGGTCATCGCCGAAGAAGTTGACGGCGAAGCACTGGCGACATTGGTTGTCAACAACATGCGCGGCACCATTAAAGTATGCGCTGTTAAGGCTCCCGGCTTTGGCGACCGCCGCAAGGCAATGTTGGAAGACATCGCCGTTCTCACCAAAGGACGCGTGGTTTCGGAAGAAGTCGGGCTGACATTGGAAAAGGCGACGTTGGATGATTTGGGACAGGCGAAACGCGTTGAAATCGGGAAAGAAGAAACCACGATTATTGACGGCAAAGGCGGCAAGAAAGAAATCTCCGCCCGTGTTGAGTCGATTCGCAAACAAATTGAAGACACTTCCAGTGACTACGACCGCGAGAAGCTTCAAGAGCGCGTTGCCAAACTGTCGGGCGGCGTTGCCGTCGTCAAAGTCGGCGCCGCAACCGAAGTGGAAATGAAGGAAAAGAAAGCTCGCGTTGAAGACGCTCTGCATGCCACTCGTGCGGCGGTGGAAGAAGGCATTGTGCCGGGCGGCGGTGTTGCATTGATTCGTTGTCAGACCGCCATTGGCAAAGTCAAAGGCGACAATGACGACCAGGAAGCCGGCGTTCGGATTGTTTCACTCGCGATGGAATCACCGCTTGCCAACATTGTTTCCAACACCGGCGAATCGCCGCAGGTGATTGTGAACGAAGTGCGCGGCGGAGCCGGCAATCACGGGTACAACGCCGCCAACGGCAAATACGGCGACTTGTTGAAGTTGGGTATTATTGACCCGACCAAAGTAACACGTTCGGCGTTGCAAAACGCGGCGTCTATCGCCGGGCTTTTGCTGACCACCGACTGCTCGGTGGTGGAATTGCCGAAGAAAGATGCTCCTCCAATGCCCGGCGGGATGGGCGGCGGAATGGACATGTAATT
>JAWONR010000136.1:0-6986 GCA_033865115.1 Candidatus Persebacter sydneyensis
AACGCCTTGTTCAATCTCGCAAATCCTGCGCGGATGTCTTTGGACGGGATGTTTAACGCCGGCGCAAAACGTAAGGTGTTGTCCGACGCCGTGATTAATACCAAACCCTCCGATAATGACAACGATGATACCTCCGATGACTTCAAACCACCTTTTAACTTCGCTCCCAACAATAATCCGAAACCTCGGAACTCCTCAAAACATCCAAACTCCGAATCCAGCGCGCGCAAACAACTCAACATCTCCGCTCCTCGGGACTTCACTCCCGATAAAAATGCCGGAGTGTCAACTCTCTCCAATACCGACAACGCCACCGCTGACGCCAACGCATTGCCTCCAAATGTGCTGCCATGCGACCCTACTGACATCCCAACTGACGCCTTCTTATTACACAAGGTCGCCCCTATCGGAAATCCGCTCCCCAATCCCTTCGCCGATGTCAATATGTCCGGCGTCACACCCAAACGCATATAATCATATAACTCCCCACAACGTCCCACCCCTGTCTGGACTTCATCAAATATCAATAACGCATCAAAATGTGTCGCCAACTTTCGCAAACCCCGTATAAATGACTTGTCCGCCGGACGGACTCCGCCTTCTCCCTGAACCGTCTCCACTATTATTGCACACAAATGTTCATCACTCTTGCTTTCCGCCTCCGACAAATTGTTAAACTCCGAAAACCGAAATCCGCCCGATAACGGTCCAAAACCACGACGAACTTTAACGCCATGTGTCGCCGACATCGACATCCCTATGCGGCCATGGAAGCCTCCGCTAAACGACAATACCGCGTGTTTCTTGGAATCTATGCCGACTCCGCGACGACGCGCTATCTTTAATGCCGCTTCGTTGGCTTCCGCTCCCGAATTGCATAAAAAGACCCGCTTCGCGAATGTCTTTTCAACCAACTTCTGTGCCAACTTCACGCCGACATCATTTGCATGTAAGTTTGATACATGCATCAACTTCTTTGACTGCTCCCGAATCGCCGACAATACCGGCGCTGATGAATGTCCCAATGACAATACCGCTATCCCGCCTCCAAAATCTATGTATTCGCGTCCGGTCTCATCATAAACACGAGAACCCCGTCCGCGGACAAAGACCGGGGAGGGCGGGGAATAGACCGGCAACATGCAATTGTCATAATCCCGGCGAATGGAAGATGTCATCTGTTTAACTCTCTCTCTGGGAACTCAATCTCTCAAACTCATCAAGCTTAAACAAACTCGCGCCGTGTCTTGTCAAGCGCCAATGCTGAATCCAACAATGAACCCATTTGTGACAACTCCCACTGAGTCTCGCGGTCTGAAATCGCCTTTTCCGGTGTGGGATGGGTCTCTATGAAAAGACCGTTTATGCCCACCGCCACCGCCGCTCGCAATAACGGCGGAATCATTGTCCGCTCGCCGCCGCTACTGTCGCCTCGTCCGCCCGGTAATTGGACTGAGTGAGTTGCGTCATAGATGATAGGACATCCGGAATCGCGCATGATGACCAGAGAACGCATGTCTGAGACTAAATTGTTGTATCCGAAGCTCGCGCCGCGCTCGGTTAATAAGACCTGTTTTGCGCCTGCGGACTTGGCTTTTTCGGCTACCGGGAGCATCTCTTGCGGGGATAAGAACTGTCCTTTTTTGATGTTTAATACCCGTCCGGTCTCCGCCGCCGCGGTGATGATGTCCGTTTGACGGCATAAAAACGCCGGGATTTGGATAATGTCCACGGACTCCGACACTAACTTCGCCTGTTCTGCCGTGTGAATGTCCGTTAATACCGGAAGTTGTAACTGAGTGCGAATCTCCGACAGTATTTTTAATCCCGCTTCCATTCCCGCGCCGCGCGCGCCTGTGAATGATGTCCGGTTCGCTTTGTCGAATGAGCCTTTGAAGATTAATGGCAAATCCCGCTTTAGGCATAACTCTTTTAATGTCTCCGCCGTGGAATATGCCATGTCGCGGGACTCCAACGCGCAAGGTCCCGATATTAAGAAAAGAGGCGCGCCCGGGGTGAAATCCGGAAGTCTCATCTCCCCCGACGACGCTCTTTCGCCGCCTGGACAAAACTTATAAACAACGGATGACTCTTTAATGGCTGAGATGTGAACTCCGGATGAAACTGGACTCCAAAAAACCACGGATGTTCCGGTAACTCCACCGCCTCCACCAAACCATCTTCACTTCGCGCCGCTATTGAAAGTCCCGCCTCTTCCAACTGCGACAGGTAGTTGTTGTTGAACTCATAACGATGTCTATGACGCTCGCAAACTGACTCTTTTTTATAGATGTCCGCCAAACGTCCGGTTAAACGACAGGTCTCGTCTCCCAATCGCATTGTGCCTCCCATCTTTGCAGCGTCAGTTTGATGAGTTGCACCGTTGCTTTTCCACTCTCGTAACAGGGCAATTACCGGGTGGGGGGATGAAGGATTGAACTCCGTACTGTTGGCTTCCTCTAATCCCGCACAATTGCGGGCGAAGTCTATTACCGCTGTCTGCATTCCTATGCATATCCCCAAAAAGGGCGTTTGACTTTCCCGCGCATATTGAGACGCCGTTATTTTGCCTTCTATTCCTCTTATGCCAAAACCGCCCGGGATTAATATTGAGTCGTAAGATGAAAGTGAATCCGCCAATAACTCGTCCCCGTCTCCGTCCGCATTAATGTGCGATATCGCCACGTTTACGCCCGCATGGACGCCGGCATGTTGAACCGCCTCGGTTAATGATTTGTAGGAGTCCATTAACTCGCCGTATTTGCCAACCATTGCAATGCGTACCGCGTTTTTGTCGTCCACAGGCGTTTGTAACATCTTCGCAAAATTACTCCACTCCGATAAGTCCGGTGACGCAGGGGATAGCTTTAATGTCTCGCATACCGCGTTGTCCAAGCCCGAATCCGAATATAACAACGGTAATGAATAGATGCTCGCCACATCCGGAGCCGCAAAGACATGGTCGGGCTTCACATTGCCAAACATCGCTATCTTGCGTAAGTTTGCGTCTGATAACTTGCGCTGTCCGCGGCACAGTAATATGTCCGGCGCGATGCCGATCTCGCGTAACTCTCTAACTGAATGTTGGGTTGGCTTGGTTTTGTATTCGCCGGCGACTTCCGGTAACAAGGTGACATGGATAAAACAGGTGTTGTCCGCGCCTTCTTCCAGTCTTATTTGACGTGCCGCCTCTAAAAAGGGAAGTGATTCTATGTCGCCCGCTGTTCCGCCGACTTCTACTATTAAGATGTCGTCTGTTTTCTCCATCGCGCGGCGAGTGAAGTGTTTGATCTCGTCTGTGACATGAGGAATTACCTGGACTGTGCTCCCCAAATAATCTCCCGCGCGCTCTTTCTTTAATACTGATTCGTAAATCTGTCCCGCCGTGAAATTGTTCGCCTTTTTCATCGGACGTCCGACAAAACGCTCGTAATGTCCCAAATCTAAATCCGTCTCCGCTCCGTCATGAGTTACAAACACCTCGCCATGTTGAATCGGACTCATGGTGCCCGGGTCTACGTTTAAATAAGGGTCTAACTTTAATAAGTTAACGCGCAAACCGCGCGCTTTTAATACCGCTCCCAATGACGCCGCCGCTACGCCTTTTCCCAATGACGATACGACTCCGCCTGTGACAAATACAAACTTGGCCATGACGGCGAAACCAATAACTCAGCGGGCGGCTTTGATGTCTTCCGCCCCGACTAAGTCGCCGGTGTCGTTCCCCCATGCATTTCGCTCGTAAGTTATTATCGCCGCTAGGTCAGTGTCTGATAAGTAACCAAACGCCGCCATCGCCGTCCCGGCTTGTCCGTTTAATACTATGTCTATGTGTTTTGCTATCTCGCCCACCACTGATGGCGCGCCTTTTAATCCCGGAAATGCCGGCGCTAATCCTTCTCCATTTACCTGATGACATGCCGCACAGTGTTTTTCATAAGCTGCCTGTCCGTGAGACATCGCCGTCTCCATTGTCCATTCCGCCGGAGGAGGTGCGGCATCCGCCGCCGCCGCATTTGCCGCCGCTTGTTGGACTCTTAATGGCTCGCCTGTTGAAGCCACCGTAGCGCCGGAATCTATTAACCATTCTTGATAGACGTCTTCTTCCACTACGCGGACGACTATCGGCATGAAGCCATGATTCTTGCCGCATAACTCCGCACACTGTCCGCGGAATATGCCCGTGCGGTCGGCTTTAAACCATGCATCTCTGACTATGCCGGGAATCGCGTCTTGTTTTACGCCTAATTGTGGAACCCACCATGCATGAATTACATCCGCCGCGGTTAATAACAAGCGGATTTTCTTGCCTACCGGGACTACCATCTCATTATCCACCTCTAAAAGATAGTTTTTGGAAGTTGGAGAAGCGGAGACGTCGGAAACATCGTAGTATTTGCCTCCGATTTGTTCTGGGGGAGTTGATAACTGACTGTAGAAAGATATGCCTTCGTCCAAATAATCGTATGACCACTTCCACTGGTAACCCGTCACTTTTACCGTGATGTCCGGGGCGGAGGTGTCTTTGTACTTTAATATCGCATGCGTCGCCGGTAGTGCCATCCCGACAATGATTAACATCGGGACTGTCGTCCAAATTATCTCCACTAATGTGTTTTCATGGAAGTTTGACGCTTTATGTCCGAGGGACTTCCGGTGGCGGTAAATCGAGTAGAACATTACACCGAAGACTCCACCGCCTATTATCGTGATTATCCATAACATGAAGATGTTTAACCACTCCTGAATCGCCGCCATCTCACTTGCCGGCTCTTGCATGCCCGTCTCCCAAGCCGCCAACGCCGGTGAAACCGATAACGACATAACCGCTAAAAGACGGAATGACGTCCCGATTATGCCGGGGTGGGAGAATACGCGCGCTGATGGGTTCGCCGAAATCATATTCGTGCAGTATTGTAGCATAATCAACGCCCTCCCGTGAAAATATCCCTTTTTTTTGAGTTTTACCTGCAAACCCACAAAATCAAGCGAAAATAGGATAAATGCGCCCTGAACTCCCGCGTCTCTATAACTCCCATCACCCCCTATTATCGTTTATAATTGCCAATAATGTCCGATTACCAACTTCTCGCTAACTGTATCCGCGCCCTCTCTATGGATGCCGTCCAGCGCGCTAACTCTGGACATCCCGGCATGCCGATGGGATTCGCTGATGCCGCCACTGTCCTCGCCGCCGAGTTTCTTAAATATGCTCCGAATAACCCGCTTTGGCACGATAGAGACCGATTTGTGCTCTCCGCTGGACACGGCTCTATGCTGCTGTATTCTATGCTTTATCTGCTCGGGTATCCCGGGATGACTGTTGAACAAATACGGAACTTCCGACAGTGGGGGAGCTGTACTCCCGGACATCCTGAATTCGGACATACGCCAGGGGTTGAAACTACTACCGGACCGCTCGGGCAGGGACTCGCCTGCGCTGTTGGGATGGCGCTCGCGGAAAGGATTGAGAATGCCCGGTTTGGAGATGCGCTGGTTGACCATCGGACTTATGTTGTTGTGGGAGATGGCTGTCTTAGTGAGGGAATTAGCCACGAAGCCGCTTCTTTGGCGGGGCATTTGGGGCTTTCGCGACTGATTGTGCTGTTTGACGATAATGGCATTACTATTGACGGCGCGACCAGTCTTTCCGTCTCCGATGACCATCTGAGACGGTTTGAATCTTATGGCTGGGCGGTTGATGCCGTTGATGGGCACTCGCCGGAGGAAGTCTCGCGTGCGCTGGGGAAGGCTCAGGACTCGGGGAAGCCGTCTTTTATTGCTTGTAAGACCGTTATTGGTTATGGCGCTCCTAAGAAACAAGGAACTGAGAAAGCTCACGGCTCGCCTCTTGGTGATGATGAGATCGCCGCTGTGCGGGAGTTTCTGGAGTGGGAACATCCGCCGTTTGTGATTCCTCCGCCATTGTTGGAAAAATGGAGGGAGATTGGCGCTCGGGGGAATGTTGTTGAAAGCCAATGGCGGGAGAGGTTGGAACAATCTCCGCATCGCCAAGAATGGGAAAAATGGCGCGAGAGACAATTTGATGACGCAATAGGTGAGACTGTTTCCGAACTCAAACAAACACTGGCGGAGTCGCCGCAGACTATCGCCACCCGTAAGGCAAGTGAACTGTTTTTGTCCTCCGTGGAGGGGAAAGTGCCCGGGTTGGTCGGAGGTTCGGCTGATTTGAGCGGTTCTAACAATACCAAGACAAAAGGACAACGAGTGATTGTCTCTGGGGACTTTGGCGGAGATTATGTTCATTATGGCGTCCGGGAACACGCAATGGGAGCCGTTATGAACGGCATGGCATTGCACGGATTGACCCCTTATGGCGGGACGTTTTTGGTGTTCTCGGATTATTGTCGTCCGGCAATGCGGATGTCGGCTTTGATGGGCGCGCATGTTATTTATGTGATGACTCATGACTCTATCGGCCTGGGTGAGGATGGTCCGACTCATCAGCCGGTGGAGCATTTGGCTTCTTTGCGGGCGATGCCGGGGATCGATGTTTATCGTCCGGCGGACGCAGTGGAGACTGCGGAATGCTGGGAAGCCGCGCTAACGAATAAAAAACAACCGTCAGTTTTGGCTTTGTCACGACAAAATGTACCGGCAATGCGACTTCAATATTCCAGGGAGAACTTGTGTTTGCGCGGGGCTTATGTGTTGGCTGATGCGGATTCGCGGGATTTAACGATTCTCGCCTCCGGTGCCGAGGTTGCAATGGCGGTTGAGATTGCGGAATTGTTGAAAGAGAAGGGATTGCGGGCGGCGGTGGTGTCTTTTCCCTGTCGCGAGAGATTTGAGCGGCAGGATGATGATTATCAGGCGGGAGTGTTGGGAGAAGCTCCGAGATTTGTGGTGGAGGCGGCGGCGGCTTTTGGATGGGAGAAATATGCGGAGGATTCACATATTTTTGCGATGCGGAGTTTCGGCGCTTCGGCTCCGGCGGCGGAGTTGTTTGTACAGTTTGGGTTTGT
>JAWONR010000137.1:0-6692 GCA_033865115.1 Candidatus Persebacter sydneyensis
AAAACCATCGCGAATGCGTTACAAACAAAAACACTAATCCAAACACCTCCCACGCCTTGCTCCAACCAAATCGCCAATAAAAATGAAAACGCCGCCGGCGCCAATGTCAATCTCGCAATATTCACCAATAAAATAATCTTATGTCGTCCCGCCGCCAAAAATACCGCGCCGGCAATGTTCAAAATCACATACAACGGACCGCTCGCCGCCGCCAACCATAAATAACGACGCCCTTCGCGCAATACATCTTCATCAGAGTTAAAAAGACCAACCATGAATTCCCCAAACAACAACATCACCACGGCGCCGATGCCCATGAACCACATTCCGTTTGTAAAACAAATCCGATATGCCGCCAATGCGCGCGCCGGTTGTCTGGCGCCGAAGTTTTGTCCGCAATAGGCAATCATCGCCGCTTCCATGCCGATTGTCGGAAGTAAGAACAACTGCTCCAAGCGCAATGCAATGCCGTATCCGGCAACCGCGGCGTCACTGAAATAACCCAAGAATCCGGTGATGATGAAAAAACCAGTGTTAATACAAAGCATGCGACCGGTCGGCGCAATCGCCGCTTTTGCCAGTGAAGTGTAAATTGTCCAGCGAGGCTTTAATAATTGCCACCGCCACCGTCTCATCATCGGAGTCCGGGCAAGAACCGACAACATATACATCGCCATTCCCGCCTGTGCAAGAACAGTCGCCGTGGCGATTCCCGCCATGCCGAGTGCCGGCAAACCAAACCAGCCAAACATGAGTGCCGGGTCCAATATGACATTCGCCAATGTCGCCGCAATGATGCCGTTGCGAAAGGCGGTTGTGTTTCCCACCGCGTGTAACGCACCATTTAACGCAAAAGCGAAAATAAACGCCGGCGCGCCAAGAAAGATAATCGAAGTGTACTCCTCCGCCCAGTCACGAACCTGTCCGCGCGCTCCCAATAATCCCAACAAGGTGTCCGCAAAAGGCAACAATATTAACCAAATCACCGCGCATATTGTCGCCGCCAACAACATGCCCTGTCCCACCAGTCGCCGCGCGCGAATCATGCCGCCGCCGCCAACCGCCCCGGCGACTTTTGAGGCAATCGCCTGTAAAATGCCAATGCAACATGACAATTGAATAAAATACAGGGGAAAAGCAAAAGCCAATGCCGCCTGCGCGTCCGTCGCCAGCCAGCCGGCGTAGAAAGTGTCGGTGATGTTAAACAAAGTGTTGCAAAACAATCCAACAGCCGCCGGTATCGCAATGTTGCGGATGTGGCGAAGCGCCGAACCGCGTGTCAATTTCCAATCAGATGAACTCACTGCGCGGCTTTGCTGACTTTCTCGGCGCAATAAAAGTCCAACCCGCTTAACCCGCCGCAAGAATGAGTCGTATAAACAATCCGGCATGTGTGATAACCAAAAGTCATCTCCGGATGGTGATTAACATCCGCCGACAATTCCAAAACAGTCCGCACCAACGAGGACACTTTGTCAAAACTGTCAAACTTCCATTCGCCCGTGAGTGTATTGTCCTCCACCCGCCAGGGCGCGCCGAGTTGTGCGGCATAATGCGCGATGTCGGCGGAAGAAAGCAATGCGCGCGAGCGAGAGACGGGCGGGTTAACTATGGATTTTTTCTTTGTATTCCTGCAAACTTTTGCAGTCAAAGCATAATGTCGCGACCGGACGAGCCAACAGTCGCTGAAGTCCGATTTTGTCTCCGCATTCCTCACAATAACCGAACTCCTTGTTTTCCAGTCGTTGTAAAGCATGACGTATCTTTTGTACGAGAAAACTTTCACGCTCGCGCTCGCGCAACTCCAATGCAAAGTCGGCTTCTTTGGAGGCGCGGTCGTTTTCATCGGGAGTCGCCGGGTCGGCAACTCGCAATGCGTCTATGGTCTTGTCGGTGGTGAGTCCGATTTGTTCAAGCATGTCGCGCAACTGTTCAATAAAATACTCTTCCTGCCGCGGCGACATGTATTTTTCTTTGGCATTGGGAGTGTATTTCTTTTTGCCGCGTGGAGCGGCGACGGCGGAATTGGAGGCAGCCATGACTATGACGCCGCAGGCTCGCCGCCGGTCTCTGCTGGCGTTTCAGTGACTTCCGGTTCGGGCTCTTTTTCTGCCGCAACAGTGATGACACTCGCCAGAGACGGGTCATTGCCGCGGACAATGTCATCAAACCGCACGCCCGAAGGCGCCGATACCGCGCTTAAATGGATGCTTTGTCCGACCTCCAAACCTCCAACATCCACCTCAATAAATTCCGGCAGGTCTTGAGGCAGACAATGCACCGCAATCTGGTTTTCAACCGTGGTAAAAACACCATGTTGGAGTTTGACTCCCGGCGAAGTCTCAGCATTAATAAAATGGAGCGGAACATGAGCCGCAATTTCACGGTCTTCCCGCACCGCCAAAAAATCCACATGCAAAATATCACGGCGAACCGGGTCACGTTGCACCTCCCGCAACAATGCGCGGTGGGCTTTGCCGTCCACCTTCACCGACACCACCGAAGAATGAAATGATTCATCATGCAAACGCGCAAGGAGTTCTCGAGTCTCGCATGAAAAAAGTGTGTTTTCGCCCGAGCCGTACAAGACGCCGGGAACCCGGCCCTGACGACGCAATGCGCGCGCATCTCCGCGTCCGCCTTGTTTGCGACCCGCCGCGTTGATTATGTGTTCCATTGATTTAACTCCAATCTTGTCGCCCGTGCCTGCTAAAAACTCACGAAAACAAACTGCTGAGCGAGCGTTTTTGATAAACCCGCGAGATTGCCTCCGCCAGTAGATGGGCTACGGTTAATTCGCGAATTGTACCATATTTACGCGCCTCTTCCAAAACCGGAATCGTGTCACAGACAACAAGCTCATCCAACGCCGACTCTGAAATGCGGGAGGGTCCCCCTCCGGACAGCACCGGATGTGTGCAATAAGCGCAAACACGGCGCGCTCCCGCGTCTTTTAGGGCTCCTGCCGCCTGACACAGGGTATTTGCGGTATCCACCATATCATCCACAATTATGCAGTCTTTATCCCGAACATCCCCGATAATATTCATCACCTGAGCCACATTCGCGCGAGGACGGCGTTTGTCAATAATCGCCAAATCCATCTCCAGAGCGCTGGCAAAAGCCCGAGCCCGGACAACTCCGCCAATGTCCGGCGCGACAATCAAGGCGTTTTGGGGGTTTGCCACCTGTTCCAAATCTCCTATCAACACCGGCATGGCGTAAATATTATCCACCGGAATGTTATAAAACCCCTGAATTTGCTCGGCATGGAGGTCAATTGTCAGCAGTCGGTTAATCCCGGCGCCGGTGAGCATATCGGCAACCACTCGGGCGCTGATCGGAGCCCGAATTGACCGCGAACGGCGGTCTTGTCTGGCATAGCCCAAATAGGGGACGACAGCGACAATTTGCGCCGCTGATGAACGCCGGGCGGCATCCACCATCAGCATTAATTCCATCAAATTGTCATTAGTCGGCGCACACAGAGTTTGCAGGATAAAGACGACTTTCCCGCGCACATTGTCATCCAGCTCAACATAACTTTCGCCGTCTGAGAAACGCCGAATAGTGACTCTTCCGGGCATGGTTTTCAGGTGTTCAGCGACGAGGGCGGCGAGACCGGGGCAGGCACTGCCTCCCAAGAGGAGCATATCTTCAAACTCAAAGTCTCTTTCCATGTCTGCTACTCCTTCTTCATATGTCAATCGCTGGGGAGGTAGGGTTCGAACCTACGCATGGCGGGATCAAAACCCGCTGCCTTACCGCTTGGCTACTCCCCAAAAACATGTTTTCCCACAAACGCCGAAGTCACAACGGAGGCGAGTTTTTTAGGCAATGCGATGCGCGCGTTTTCTGCATCCTTTCGGTTTACAAACGCCGCATAAACACAGCCGCCACTTCCGGACAATCGAGCTTCGCCCGTTGTTTGTCGCAGGAGTCCTGCCGCTTCCGCCACTCTTGGATGAAGTTTAAACACTGCTTCCGCCAAATCATTGGAATTATCCACCAATTTGCCCGAAATTGTGCATTTTGACTTCATCTTTATTAATTTTTCATACTCCTCATAAGCGGCGGAGGTATGTGAAACCGCCTTCGGAAAAGTCAATAAATAGTGGGAATGACGGCGTAAAAACGCGTTTCTGGCGGGAGTCAATTCATCCCCAACCCCGCGAGCCTGCGCGGCTCTTCCAAACAAAAAAAACGGCACATCGGCACCGAGCAACGCGCCAAATTCCATCAATTTTCGTCTTCCCCAGCGGACATTCCACAGTCGGTTAAGCGCCCAAATGACGGCGGCGGCATTTGCACTTCCGCCGCCGAGTCCTCCGCCGACTGGAATGTGTTTTTGGACTTTAATATCGGCGCCTTTTGTCGTCCGGGTTTTTTGTTGAAAGAGCCGCGCGGCTCGGACACACAAATCATCCCGCACTTGTGGATGAGTCCATCGGCGGCGGATGAGTCGGTCATCTCTTGCAGAGACGGTAACTTCGTCGGCAAACTCCAGAGGCGTCATAACACTGTTGATATCATGCATGCCGTCCTTGCGTTTGCCGAGTATACGCAAAGTAATATTGAGTTTGGCGGGAGCGGCAAGAGTCAGGGAGCGGTTAGCCATTTAACGATTTTAATTTCGGCTTCATTATCGGGTTCCGGCGCACGCAGGATAATACGCAGAGGGAGTCCGTCTTCATCGCGTTCGGCGTATTCTATTTCCCAGTCGTGTTGATATATCCGTTTAATGCCTTGTTCGCCGGGAATAAGAGTCTCTCTCGCGGAGTAATTCGGGTCTGGTTTTCCGAGCATCCAATACCCGACGGAGTCACCGGGAGGCAGCATCTCAGTCCATTTTTTAGCCTCCCCCTGCAGCTCATCAGAGCCAACAACGCGCCCTCCAACTTCTATTCTGACATTATTTTTATCCATAGTGAGCCTCGCCTGCGTAGTCCCAAGAGGAGTTTTTATCTCAGCAATATCCGTAAGAACATCGCCATTCGCGACTCTTTCCCACGTCAGTTTTGCTCGTCTTGCGGGAGAGTCAGGAGAGCGAATAGTGGCAACGCCGACAAATTTGGCGTGTTGAGACAGTTCAACATAAGGCGGAAGAGTAGCGCAGGCGGACATCAGAGCCGCACAGAACAGGAGAGTGGTTTTATTCTTCCACTTGGAGTCGTTGGACGGTTTCATTGAGCACTTTATTATCGGGTTCGTGTTGTCGTCCGACATCAAAAGCGGCGCGAGCTTTTTCGTGTTCGCCGAGTTTCCAAAACACTTCGCCGAGGTGAGCGGCGATCTCCGCCGAGTTTGACATGGCGACGGCCATCATCAGATATTCGAGGGCTTTATCGAGTTTTCCTTGTCGGTAGTACACCCATCCGAGGCTGTCGATAATATTAGGCGAGCCGGGTTCGATTTCCAGAGCGTTCTTAACATACTGTTCGGCTTCTTGGAGTCGCATATCATGGTCGGCGAGCAGATACCCGAGCGCATTCCATCCGTTTGCAGAGTCGGGAAAGAGATTGGTCATGCGTTCAAGAAGAATAATGGAGGTGTCAATATCGCCGGATTCTTCGGAGACGATGGCGAAATGATAAAGCAGGTCGGGGTTGTCGGGATTAGTTTCATAAGCGGCACGGATTCTATCAAGCGCTTTTTCGGCGCCATAAACATCGCGGATGATGTCAGAGGCGGTAACTTCTCTCAAAACAAATTCACGCGGAGTCGAGATTGGAGTGTTATTTAGAATCTCCAGCGCGGAGTCATATTGTTTGGCGTCTCTGGCGATTCTGGCACGTCCGAGGTCGGCTTGAAAGACTCTTCCGCGGAGTTTTTGATAATGCGGTATTGCGCGTTTTGGCATGTCATTCCATTCAAAGAATTGCCCTGTGGCGAGGGCGGCATTATCGGCGGATTCATCATCAAAGGCGCTTTCCCAGTCATCGTGATTCTGTGCGTAAAGCCGATGGGCATAAACGACCTTGTCTTCTTTGCAGGAGGAGTTCAACAATCCCGGGCAGTTTTGTTTCAGAAAGTCATCCACCAGAGGGATGGCATTTTGAGGTTGTTTTTCGCGCAGTTCGGCGAGTTG
Source organism: Candidatus Persebacter sydneyensis (assembly GCA_033865115.1). Classification (GTDB taxonomy): domain Bacteria; phylum Pseudomonadota; class Gammaproteobacteria; order Tethybacterales; family Persebacteraceae; genus Persebacter; species Persebacter sydneyensis. The sequence continues at coordinate 6,089 of JAWONR010000137.1, forward strand.
CATTTGCGCGAATCGGAGTTCATAAAGTTCGGGAGCAAGAACAACGCCTCGTTTAAGAGCTTGTTCGGCGTCATTCCATTGTTGGTTTGCGATTGCGATCTTGGCGAAATAGAGTCTCCCACTCGGGTCATCACCAAAGAGTTGTTCAGCGAGATTAAGAGTGTCCTGTCCATAAAGCAGGAGTTGATAAATGTCTTTATCGGGGTATTCGCGTGTATTTTTGAGTTCCAACAACAGAGGCATAGCCTGTTCATGTTGGTGAAGCACGAGCAGCAAATGCACCTGAGCGAGCACAGCGGGAGCCCCGCCGCCGAGCGCCTCCCATCGCTGGGCATAAACGAGAGCTTGTTGATGATTCTGATTCCCGAGCAGGACATTACGATAGGCTTCCCGGAGCAGTCTTGGGTCTTCGAGCTTCTCCCCGGCTTCAGCGAATTGCTTTGCGGCATTGGCATTTTGTCCTTCTTGAGCCATAAACATGGCTTGTAGGACTTTAGCCATACTGTCGGCGGCTTGGGAGTGATAAGCGTTTGCATTAGTAAACGCGAGAATGGCGGTGATAATGATGATTTTTTTCATAGAGAGTTGTGCTCCAAACAGTTGG
>JAWONR010000138.1:0-6695 GCA_033865115.1 Candidatus Persebacter sydneyensis
TTTTCCAGTGTTGAAGTGTCCTGAGTGATGTCCTCGCCGGTGGCAATAACTCGCAACAGGCGGCGCATTATCTTACCGCTTCGGGTCTTTGGCAAATTGTCTCCAAAACGAATCTCGCGCGGTTTGGCAATGGAACCTATCTCTTTTCCAACCCAGTCACGAAGCTCCGCGGACAACGCCGATGCCGCTTCGCCGGTCGGACGGTCGCCATGCGGCACCACAAACGCCACCACCGCCTCACCCGTCAGAGAGTCGGGACGTCCAATAACCGCCGCCTCCGCCACCTTTGGATTGGACACCAACGCCGATTCTATTTCCATTGTTCCCAACCGGTGACCGGAGACATTTAATACATCGTCAATCCTCCCCATAATCCAAAAATAACCATCTTTGTCGCGGTGTGCGGAATCGCCGGCGACATAATATCGACCTCCCGCCACCTCTTTTGGATAATAAGTCTCAAGAAAGCGTTTATGGTCGCCCCAAATTGTTCGAAGTTGCGACGGCCACGGCTTCTTTATCACCAAATAACCGCCCTGTCCCGGCGGCAACTCTTCGCCGTTTTCATCCACCACCGCGGCAAAAACACCCGGCAACGGCAGTGTGCAAGAACCCGGCTTTGTCGCCACCGCTCCCGGCAACGGCGCTATCATGTTCGCGCCGGTTTCTGTCTGCCACCAAGTGTCTACAATCGGACATCTTTCTCCGCCAATTGCTTCGCGGTACCACATCCATGCTTCGGGATTAATCGGCTCGCCCACTGTTCCCAAAAGGCGCAATGATGACAAGTCATATTCTTTTGGCTTGTCCATGCCCGCCTTCATTAATGAACGAATCGCTGTCGGCGCTGTGTAGAAAGTGGTGACTTTGTGTTTCTGAATAATCTCCCAAAAACGTCCGGCATTCGGATATGTCGGCACGCCTTCAAATATCACCTGGGTCATTCCAACCGCCGTCGGACCATAAGCCACATAAGTATGTCCGGTAATCCAACCTACATCCGCAGTGCACCAAAAAACATCGTTCGGACGGCGGTCAAACACCCATTTCATCGATAAAATCGCGCCCAATAAATAGCCCGCAGTCGTGTGTTGAATGCCCTTTGGCTTGCCCGTGGAACCCGATGTGTATAAAATAAACAATGGGTCCTCCGAGACCATCTTCTCCGGCGGACAATCAACGGAACAATCCGCAATCGCATCATCCCACCACACATCTCGACCCTCCTTCATATTAATGTCCGCGCCGGTGCGGCGATATACCAAGACTACATCCACCGGAGCCTCTGACAGTGCCTCATCAACCGTGTTTTTAAGGGGAATCGCCTTGCCGCCGCGCATGCTTTCATCCGCGGTAATTACCGCTTTTGCGCCCGCGTCTAAAATCCTGTCGCGTAATGACTTCGCGGAAAAACCGCCAAATACCACTGAATGAACCGCTCCTATTCGCGCACACGCCTGCATGCAAACAACCGCCTGAGGACGCATCGGCATGTATACAATTACTCGGTCGCCGCGTTTGACTCCCGATGCCTTTAATGCGTTCGCAAACCGGCAGGTTTCTTCATACAACCGGCGATATGTCCATGTCTCCGTCTCGCCCTCGTCACTTTCAAAAATAATCGCCGGGGAATCTCCCAATTTTGGCAAATGACGGTCAAGACAATTTACCGAAATATTCAACTCCCCGTTCATAAACCACTGCGGTGACGGTGACTGCGAATCATCATACGTTCTCGTATACGCCGATATCCAATCAATCTCCACGTCCGCCCGTCTCCGCCAAAAACCCTCCCAATCTTCCTCCGCCTCGCGAACCAACTTGTCATAAGCCGCGCGTCCGTCTATGACGGCGGTGCCGAAATTCTCCGGCGGTTCAAAACGCCGGGTTTCACTTAAAACCGATTCTATCTTTGACGATTCTGTCTTTGACATTGCTCTCTCCTCTCTGACCTGAGATTGTCACGGGATTATTCACCGTGAGTTATTGTGAAATTAGCATAAATTACCGTTAAAAAAAAGCCGCCGGAAAACAGTTATTTGCCAATGCAAAATCGTGAGAATATCTCTCCCAGCACTTTTTCATCATCAACTGATTCTCCCGTCAATAATGCCGCCGCAGTGTGGGCGGAAGAAAGCCACGCCGCCGCGACTTCCGCCTGTGTGCCGCATTGTTCGGCTTGGGTTATATGACTTATGCACTCCGTCAACGCCGCCACATGTCTCGCGCGAGCCGTAAAAGGCGCTTCGCCGCCGACTGTGACTTCTACAATCGCCTCTTGTAATGCAGTGATGCCCTCGCCCGTTTTTGCAGAGACATACACCGCATTGTCGCGACGCCCGGGGGAAAGCCCGCGTGTGTCAATCTTGTTGTGAACTCGCAAAACTGACGCCGCCGTGACTGCGGGTTCGTTGTCGTCTTCGCTCACTAATAAAACCAAATCAGCAGTTGACGCAGCAACAAGAGCGCGGCGGATTCCTTCTTGTTCAACTCCGCCCGCGTTTTCGCGTAAACCCGCCGCGTCCGTCAGGCGTACTGAAACTCCGTTTATCTCAACATCGCGAAGGATAATGTCGCGTGTCGTCCCGGCTTCGGCGCAAACAATCGCCGCCTCTTCGCCGCACAGGGCGTTAAATAAGGATGACTTGCCGGCGTTTGGATGTCCGACAATCGCAACAGTCATGCCAGATGCCAAACGCGCGCCGTTTTCACATTCCGTCAAAAAAGTCGCCGTTTGTTGGCGTAAAACAACAATGCGAGAGGCGAAGTCTTCAACAACTCCAGTGTCTTCATCGGAAAAATCTACCGCCGCCTCCATGTCGGCGCGGAGTGTTAGAAGTCCCGAGCATAATTCATGAGCGCGGCGGGAGAACTCTCCTCCGGCGGCTCTTGCCGCGGCTCTTGCGGCGGCGGCTGTGTTCGCGTTAATCAAATCCGACACCGCCTCCGCCTGTGCCAAATCCATCTTGCCGTTGAGATATGCACGCAAACTAAACTCCCCCGCCTCCGCCGCGCGCGCGCCGAGAACATAACATCGCGATAATATCTCCCGTAAAGACGCGGTGCCGCCGTGTCCGTGTAACTCCAAAACATCCTGACCGGTAAAAGAATGAGGAGCCGGGAAATAAATACAAACTCCGTCATCCAACACTCTTCCTTCGCCGTCAATGAATTGTTCGCGGGCGGCATAACGCGCCGGCGGAAGTCGTCCGGAAGAAAGAATCCCCCGCGCCAGACAATCAACTCCATCACCGCTCACGCGGATAATGCCAATCCCCCCCGCGCCCGCCGGCGTTGCCGCCGCCGCAATTAAATCAACCGCCGCCTTTGGCACGGGCAATAGCACGGGTGATGTGCCATTGTTGCGCAATCGACAACAGCGTATTGACTAACCAATACAGCACCAAACCCGATGGAAAGAACAAACTAAACACCGTAAAAAACAACGGCATCATCCGAATAATCATCGCCTGAGTCGGGTCGGGTGGCGTCGGTGAAAGCTTCGTCTGCGTAAACATCGCTCCGCCCATCAATATCGGCAAAATAAAATAAGGGTCCGGAGCCGACAAGTCGGTAATCCAACCGTAAAACGGCGCTTGGCGCAGCTCCACACTGCCTAAAATTACCCAGTACAATGCGATAAATACCGGAATCTGTAAAAGCACCGGCAAACAACCTCCCAGCGGGTTAATCTTCTTTTCCTTATACATCGCCATCATCGCCTGCTGCATCTTTTGTTTGTCGCCTTTGTGGATTTCCTGCAAGTCCTTAATGCGAGGCGCCAGCTCCTTCATCCGCGCGATGGAACGATACGACACCGATGACAACGGATAAAACGCAAGCTTGATTAAGAATGTCAATAACACAACCGACAATCCCCAGTTTTGCGCGAATCCCTGTACGAATGCCAGCAACTTAAACAACAACACCGCGATAAAAGTCAGCCAGCCATAATCCACAACCAAATGAATGCCCGGCGCCGCGCCTGATTCATTAAGTTGATTGAGAATCTCCTGCTCCTGCGCGGCGGCGAAGAGATTGACTACCATCGTTCGTTTTTGTCCGGGGGCGATTTCGGCAAACGGCACAATCACGCCAAGACGCGCGTCTCCGCTGGACGGCGAGCGCATAAAGTATTCACGTTCAACTCCGGCTTCGGGCAGCCACACCGCCGCGAAGTATCTTTGGATAAATCCAATCCAGCCGTCCGCGGTGCGGCGCGGAAAAGCCGTGTTGCCGATGTCGGAATAGTCAATCTTTTGGAACTTTTCCGCGTCCGTAAAGACCGCCGCGCCAAAAAAGGACGGTAAAAATGATGATTCTTGTTCCGTCCCCGAACCGTTGTGTCTGAATTGAAAATACCCCTGAGGTGAAACCGGTACATCACCGGAATTTTCCGCGACAAGCTCCGTGCGAATAATATAATCACTGCGCGAGAAAATATATCGTTTTTCCAGTCGCACACCGCCCGATTCCGCCAACATCGCAACAGTCAGTGAGTCTTGTCCTTCGGCGAGTTGGATGGTCGGCTCGGTGTTGGTGTTGGTAAAAGTGAAAGCCGTGCGGTGGTCGGGAAACTCTCCGCCGATTAATCCGTTTTGCGCGTTGTGTCGTCTTATTCCGTCTTCAAACAGCGGATAATACTCGCCGTTTTCCTGAGTGTGTTTTTTCAATCGCAAACTGACAATATTGCCTCCGTTTGAATCAATAGCCGCCCAGAGCCAGTCAGTCTCGGCGATGACAACTTGTCCTTGTCCTCCGCCGTCAATGGCGGATGCCGATGAGCCGGGAGCACTTTCAGAGACGTCACTGAAGTTTTGCGAGGCGGCGGGAGGAGAGTCACCGTCATCGGCGCCATCAGTCTCAACAAAAGGAGCGGAAGTAGAAACGGGGACGTCACCATTTTGAGGCCATTTCTCCCATCTCTGCCACAGCACGAGCAGCGAGTAGCACAAAACGGCGATACAGATGATTCGCAGGATATCGTTCATTGTTTTGCGGCGGCGAAGAGTCGGGTGAACTCAGCTTTTACAGCGGATTCATCGGAGAAAGGTTTGATTCGAGTAACAGTCATATCAACAGACGGAAGTTGTACTTGCCAGTGTTGTCGGAAGGATTCACGAACGATTCTCCGCAGCCGGTTTCGGTCAACGGCTCGCGGAACAGCGCGTTTCCCGATAACGACACCGAGGCGCGCGGGACCTCGGCGTTTGGCGAGGCGTCGCATTTGCCATCCGCCCTCGATGATTTTAGTGCCGTGTCTTGCCGTTCGCGCATATTCGGCCCGTCGGGACAAAAAGACGCGGGTCAAACGGAGAGCCGTTTGCGCCCTTTACGGCGACGTGCATTGAGAATCGCGCGTCCGTGGCGAGTCGCCATTCGCGAGCGAAAACCGTGCCGTCGTTTTCGGCGTATGTTTGAAGGTTGATAAGTGCGTTTCATAAAACCCGAAATTATACCAAAACATCGCCTTTAAACACATTATTGGATCTTTTTTTTGGTTTATGGAGTTGTATTTTGCGGTGAAAATGTGGGTTTTGCATTCCAATTATCGTGGAGTTTTGTGGGGTTTTCGGGGGTCATATTGGATTCAGGGCGGAGTGCCGGACAGAGTCGAGACTAACGGACAGAGTCAGGATTTCCCGCATTGTCCGCGGTGTCTGAGGGCGTGGTCGGCAAGAACCAGAGCCAGCATAGCTTCGGCAACGGGTACGGCACGGATACCGACACAGGGGTCATGTCGTCCGGTGGTGACGACGGAGGTTTCTTCGCCTTTATTATTGACGGAGCGGCGGGGGATACGGATACTGGAGGCGGGTTTAACCGCCATTCTTGCGACAACATCTTGTCCGCTGGATATCCCTCCCAAGACACCACCGGCATTGTTAGAGAGAAATCCATCGGGAGTCATTTCATCCCCGTGTTCGCCGCCGAGAGCGGAGACGGCGGCAAATCCGGCTCCGATTTCCACACCTTTTACGGCATTGATACTCATTAAAGCGTGGGCGATATCGGCATCGAGCCGGTCAAACACGGGTTCTCCCCAGCCGGCGGGCATATTATTGGCGACAACTTCCACAAGCGCGCCGCAGGAGTCACCATCTCGGCGGAGTTTCTCAATGGCGGTTTCCAGTTTGGGGACGACATTATTATCGGCGGCGAAGAATTCATTTTGCTGAGTTTCATCCCATGAGTTAAGCGGGATGGGAATATCGCCCATTTGCGCGAGTCTTCCGCGGACACCGACTCCGAAAGTTTGCAAAACGAGTTTGGCGACTGCTCCGGCGGCGACACGCATGGCGGTTTCTCGGGCGGAGGAGCGCCCGCCTCCGCGATGGTCACGGATTCCGTATTTTTGCTGATAAGTCCAATCGGCGTGTCCGGGACGGAAGACATCGCGTAAATTGTCATAGTCACGTGATTTGGCGTCTTGATTACGGACGAGAATCCCAATAGGCGCGCCGGTGGTGTGTCCTTCAAATACGCCGGATAGAATCTCGGCGGTATCGGGTTCACGGCGTTGAGAGACATGTTTGGAAGCACCGGGACGGCGGCGGTCTAAATCGCGTTGAATGTCATTCTCGGAGATGGGAATATTGGGCGGACAGCCGTCAATCATGCACCCGATGGCAACACCATGACTTTCGCCGAAAGTGCTGACACAAAAGAGCCGTCCGAAAGTATTCCCTGCCATG
>JAWONR010000139.1:0-5377 GCA_033865115.1 Candidatus Persebacter sydneyensis
TTTGGACTCTTTCGGCTCTTTGGACTCCGCCGGAGCCGCAGCAGCAGGCGCTTTTGCCTTTTCATCAATTTCAGCGAGTAACTCACCGGCGGTGACTTGCTCGCCAGCCTTTTTATGAACGGCGGAAAACGCGCCGTCACAAGGCGCATAAACTTCCATCACGATTTTGTCCGTTTCCACGGAGACGATAACTTCGCCTTCGCGGACGTAATCGCCGGGTTGTTTTTGCCATTCCAATAAAACGGCTTCCGATACCGATTCGGAAAGTTCGGGAACATTCACTTTTTTCATGGTGTTTCCTCCGTCAGGATGTTTGAATTGTTGATTTCAAATTAAGCGCGGCGTCTATCACTTCGCTCTGTTGTTTTTTGTGCAGCGCACCGTAGCCGGCGGCGGTCGAAGACGCCGATGGACGCAGTGAATAAGTCAATTTTTGTCCGTCACGCAAATGCCGCCGCAGATAATGTTGAATGCGGTGCCACGCACCTTGGTTCCCCGGTTCTTCCTGACACCAGGCGATATATTCGGCTTTTGGATATTGTGCGATAATGCGTTCAAAGTCTTCATGCGGAAACGGATACAGTTGTTCCACTCGAGCCAGTGCGACATTGTCAATTTTACGCTCACGCCGGGCTTCCAACAGTTCATAATAAATCTTACCGGCGCAAAACACGATTCGTTTAACTTTTTTCGGGTCAATCTTCTTGTCAACTTCGGGCAACATTGGCAAAAACCCTCCCGATGCCAGATCATTAAGAGGCGAAACCGCAAGCGGATGACGCAACAAACTTTTCGGCGTGATGACAATCAGCGGCATGCGCAGCGGACGCAACATTTGCCGCAACAAAAGGTGATACATTTGCGCGGGAGTCGAGGGAACACACACTTGCATGTTATATTCCGCGCAGAGTTGCAAATAGCGTTCTATCCTCGCGGAGGAGTGTTCAGGACCTTGTCCCTCATACCCGTGCGGCAGCAGCATAACCAAGTTACAAAGGCGTCCCCATTTTGCATAACCGGCGGCGATAAATTGGTCAATAACGACTTGCGCGCCGTTGGCGAAGTCGCCAAATTGAGCTTCCCACAACACCAATCGATTCGGTTCAGTGGTGGAATAACCGTATTCAAAACCAAGCACGGCTTCTTCGGACAAAATGGAGTCAATCACCAAAAAGTCACCTTGTTTAGGAGACAAGTTACGCAGTGGCACATACGCACCGCCGTCTCTTTTATGTCTTTTTTGGTCGTGCCACACGGCGTGTCTGTGGGCGAAAGTTCCGCGCCCACAATCTTGTCCGGACAGTCGAACAGCGCATCCGTCATTAAGCAGAACGGCATACGCGAGATTCTCAGCCATACCCCAATCCAGCGGACGTTTTTCGGCGGCCATATCGGCGCGCGCGGCGACTAATTTCTTCAATTGAAGGTGAGGAGAAAAGTCAGCAGGCAAAACTGATATTTTCTTAGCCAGTCCAACGAGTTGTTTTTTAGTAGCGGGAGATTTTTTCGGTCTCCAGTCCCACTCATGGTTATCGCGTTTAAACTTCCCCCAATCAACAAACGCGTTTGACTTAGAGGGAACAACATGCGGGTTAGCGGATTTACCGGCGTCGAGTCTTGCGCGACAGTCTTTAACGATTTTGTCACTTTCAGCTTTAGTAACAACACCTTTATCAATAAGTTTCTGCGCATAAAGCGCCGGAGTCCCCGGGTGTTTGGAGATTTTTTGATACATAAGCGGCTGAGTCATCAGAGGTTCATCTTGTTCATTGTGTCCGTGACGGCGAAAACAGACCAAATCTATAACAACATCGGCGCCGAATTGTTGACGAAACTCAAGAGCGGTTTCCATGGCATAAGCAGCCCCTTCAACATCATCCCCGTGAACATGAATAACCGGCACTTCAACCATTTTAGCGACATCGGAGCAAAAGAAAGTAGACCGAGCATCATCGGGCGTAGAGGTAGTAAATCCAATTTGATTATTAACAATGATATTAATAGTCCCCCCGGTCTTAAACCCGCGCACTTGCGAGAGATTCAAAGTCTCCATAACAACGCCTTGTCCGGCAAAAGCGGCATCCCCGTGAATAAGCACGGGCAGGACGGATTTCCGTTCCCCATCCCCGCGTCTATCTTGCCTCGCACGGACAGACCCTTCCACAACAGGATTAGATATTTCCAAATGCGAGGGATTAAACGCAAGCGCAAGATGCATTTCACGTCCATCTTTATTAAGCGCACTGGAAAAACCCATATGATATTTAACATCTCCGGAGCCGCTAACTTCATGCTTACCTTCAAACTCCAGAAACAGGTCGGCGGGTTTTTTCCCGAGTATATTAATAAGCACATTAAGTCTCCCGCGATGAGCCATACTAATAACAGTTTCTTTAACGCCGGCTTCGAGTCCTCGGGTGAGCATAACATCAAGCATAGGAATGAGCGTATCACCGCCTTCAAGAGAGAATCGTTTTTGTCCGACATATTTGGTATGGAGGTATTTTTCGAGAACTTCCGCGGACATAATTCTTTCCAGGAGAGCTTTTTTTTGTTCTTTGGAGTATTCAGGTCTCGGGGTTTCCATGCGTATTCGGAGCCATTCACGCTGTTCGCGGTCACTGATATGAGTCCATTCAGCGGTAACAGTCCCCCCATAAGCATTCCGGAGTTTATCAACAATATCAGCAAGAGGAGCGCTTTCCATCCCGTGAATATCGGTATAAAAATGAGTTTGCATATCCGCGTCCCCAAGTCCGTTATATTCCAGCGAAAGCTCTTCCAACTCAGGAACTCCATATTCCAGCGGATTAATCATCGCGCGCCTGGCTCCAAGAAACCTATATCTATTAATCAATCTCGAAACCGCAGCTTGTTTTTGCTCATTCCCCCCGCCATTAGCGGCAAAAGTCGGTCTCCCCGCGCGTTGAGCGATAGCATCAATAACCGGCAAATGCGAAGTTTCATCATTCCCGGGTTTCATATCACCAAAATACCGCCGCCAGGATTCGGGGACATCATCGGGAGATTGCAGGAATCTCTCATACATTTCTTCGAGAAATGGGGCATTTCCGCCAAAGGCGGCACTTTCGGCTTTGAGTTTGCGGTAATCGGACATAGTCAAGAGATTATACAATTCCCCGCCGAAAATATGAAACAGGGGCTAAAATACGGTTCATGACCAATTCCCGGGCAAGAATTCTGGCATTAGAGACCTCCTGCGACGAGACGGCATGCGCGTTTTTAGCGGGCGGGAGGGTCATCGGAGAGCGGGTATATTCCCAGTGGAGGCGTCATCAACGATACGGCGGGGTAGTCCCGGAGTTGGCATCTCGGGACCATTTACGGCGATTATTGCCCTTAACGGCGGAGTTATTATCCGAATGCGGCATGCATCCGACGGCAATTGCCTACACCTCGGGTCCGGGCTTGGCAAGCGCATTATTATCGGGAGCAACATTAGCGAATGCCTTGGCATTTGCGTGGGGTTTGCCGGCGGTACCGGTGAATCACTTACATGGACATTTAATGTCGCCTCGTTTATCCCGTCCGGATTTCGCCTTCCCATACATGTCATTATTGGTATCGGGAGGTCACACCCAGTTATGGTTAGTAAAGAGTGCGAGAGATTGCCGATTATTAGGCGAGACAATGGACGATGCAGCAGGCGAGGCATTTGACAAAACGGCGATATTATTAGGATTAGGATATCCGGGAGGAGCGAAGTTAGAAAAGCTGGCATCAAAAGGCGACTCCACGCGTTTTCATTTGCCGTCCCCGGCACAAAAAGAGCTACAGTTTAGTTTCAGCGGATTAAAGAGTGCGGCTCGGCGATTAGTGGAGCAACATCCGAACTCATCATCAGACATAGCGGCGGCGTTCCAGCGGGCGGCTTGTGAGGGATTGGCACTCCAGTCATCGCGTGCGTTGAAGCATTACAAAACACCGCGTTTAGCGATTGTAGGCGGAGTCGCACAAAACAACGTACTCTGGCAAACAATACAGAGACATTGCACGGGAGTCGACATACACCGTCCACCGCCGTCTCATTGCGGAGACAATGCAGCGATGATAGCCTTATCGGCATATTTAGATGATTCTTCGGAGTCGTGTGATTATTCATTTACGGTATCGCCTCGCATGAGTTATTAATGGAATTTGAGTAAAGAGATGTTTTTTTCATGTTGTAATTCTATTAACGCTGAGTTACATCAAACCCAACTTCGCGTTTTGTTTTAGTGAGCCCAAAGTGTTCAGGATATTCCGCGCCACAGAAGCACAAGCCTTCCGCCGGAGCAGTTTTAGCGGCTTTTGTTCGGTCTTTCTCGGACAACAGTTCATCAATCCATTCTGGAGAACGTCTCCCACATCCAATCTCCAAAAGAACACCGGTAATATTACGCGCCATATGCTGCAAAAACCCGTTAGCGCAAAAGTCCAACATTAACAACTCCCCATAACGCACAACAGAGACATCAAACATTGTTCTAACCGGAGTCTTAGCCTGACAAGCGGCGGCACGAAACGCGGAGAAGTCATGTTGTCCGAGTAATCTTTTCGCAGCATCATTCATGGATTCTTCCGCCAGAGGCGCATCATAACACGCGCAAAACCCACGCAGAATTGCGGATGCAATTGGGCGATTCATAACCCAATACCGGTAATAACGCCGAGTAGCGGAATAACGCGCATGAAAGTCATCATTAACTTCTTGCGCCCATAAAACACGAATAGCATTCGGCAGTCTTGCATTAGCGGCGCGCACCCACACAGAAGCCGGATATTCTTGTTGTGAGTCAAAGTGAGCGATTTGCATACTGGCATGAACGCCGGCATCAGTCCTCCCAGCGGCGTGAACAACAAGAGGTTCTTTATTCAGAGTCATCAATGCTTGCTGAAGAGCATCCTGCGCGCCGCATTTATCGCGTTGCGATTGCCATCCACAAAACGCGGCGCCGTCATATTCCAGTCCCACGGCCCACCTTGTCATACGAGTTGAAAATCAAACACGTTCACGCAGAGCATCACCGAGGTCAGCGACAATAGCGGCGTATTTAAAGCTTTTGTTATACCGAGTGAGCGCATAAAAGTTTTGTCCTCCGAGTCGATATTCAGTATCAAGTCTATTTTCGAGGTCAACCAACAGATAAAGTTCATCTTTAACATCATCATCAAATTCGACACCGGCATTTACGAGTTGTTGTATATTAAAGAGCGGTTTATAATCATTTTCTTTAGTGGCAATCAAAAGTGGTTCTGGTTTTGAGACATTCACCGGATAAGACACTGCTCCGCCGGTCATCCATCCGTGTTGTTTTAGGAAGTTCCCAATACTTCCAACGGCATCTTTCGGAGAAAACAGATTAGCGCGTCCATT
>JAWONR010000140.1:0-5150 GCA_033865115.1 Candidatus Persebacter sydneyensis
AATCTGGTATAATAACGGCGCAAATGGCGGCGGCGAGCAACATTATTCCCTTGAGCGAATTACGCATGTCCGATGTGGCTCGGGTAGGCGGCAAAAACGCATCTTTAGGCGAACTCATAGGCGGATTATCCGAAGCCGGTGTGCGCGTGCCGGACGGCTTCGCCACTGATGCCGAAGCTTATAGACGGTTTCTCCAACAAAACGGATTGGCGGACAAAATCCGCAAAACCATCTCCACCCTGGACATCAATGACACCAAGGCACTCACCGCCGCCGCCGCGACAATCCGTGATGATATTATGAAAACCCCCCTCCCCGCCGATATGGAAGCCGAAATCCGCGAAGCCTATAAACAAATGGGCGCGCCGGCAGTTGCCGTCCGGTCTTCGGCAACTGCCGAAGACCTCCCAGATGCGTCTTTTGCCGGACAACAAGACACTTATCTCAACATCCGCGGCGAAGAAGCCGTCATGGACGCCACAAAACGAGTGTTTGCCTCTTTGTTTACCGACCGCGCCATTGCATATCGCCGTCATCGCGGATATGAAAACGCTGATGTTGCCCTTTCCGTTGGCGTTCAGCGAATGGTGCGGAGTGATTTGGCGGCATCCGGCGTGATGTTTACTCTGGACACTGAATCCGGATTTGAAGATGTCGTATTTATTACCGCCGCTTACGGACTGGGCGAAAATGTCGTGCAGGGAGCCGTAAATCCCGATGAGTTTTATGTTTATAAACCCGCTTTGAGAGACGGTCGTAAAAATCCGGTCATTCGCCGGACGATTGGCGAGAAAGCCGATAAAATGGTGTTAGGCGGCGGCACTGTTGGAGATTCCGTGCGCAATATACGAGTTGATGAATCCGACCAGAGACGGTTTTGTATCAGTGATGATGACGCACAAACTCTTGCCCGATATGCACTCTCAATAGAGTCACACTACAACCGACACATGGACATTGAATGGGCGAAAGACGGCGAAAGTGGTGAGATATTCATTGTCCAAGCGCGTCCGGAAACCGTGAAATCACGGGCATCTGCGACTGTTGTACGTTATCGGATTCTCTCCAAAGGCAAGCAGTTGGCAGAAGGACGCGCCATCGGGCAAAAGATAGGCGTCGGCACAGTTCGGCGCGCCGATGATGTGAGTGACATGTCCCGCATTGGCGAAGGTGATGTTCTGGTTGCGGACATGACCGACCCCGACTGGGAGCCAGTAATGAAACGCGCCGCCGCAATTGTCACTCGCCGAGGCGGAAGAACATGCCATGCCGCAATTATCGCCCGTGAATTGGGCGTCCCGGCAATTGTCGGTTGTGGAGACTCCTTAGACGCCCTAACAGACGGCGAAGAAGTGAGCGCATGTTGTGCGGAAGGCGATGCCGGTTATGTTTATGCGGGTCGCATTAAATATGAAGTGGAGGAGTTCTCTCCCGACACCGGAGGCGAGTTACCGGTGAAGTTACAGTTAAATGTCGCGAATCCAGAGTTGGCTTTTGAGTTTGCGCGCTTACCGTCAGACGGCGTAGGACTCGCGCGGTTGGAGTTCATTATCGCCCGCGCGATTGGCTTTCATCCGCGTTGCGCACTGGCGGAAAAACTCCCGGAAGACATCGCACAACAGGTCTTAAAGCTCTCCGCCGGTTATGAATCACCGCGTCAGTGTTATATTGAAAAGATCGCCGAAGGCACTTCAACAATTGCTGCTGCTTTTTCCCCGCGTCCGATTATTTTACGGCTTTCCGACTTCAAATCCAATGAATACGCGGGTTTGGCAGGAGGACGACTTTACGAGCCGACTGAAGAAAACCCGATGATTGGTTTTCGCGGTGCATCTCGTTATCTATCTTCGGACTTTGCGGAGTGTTTCGCTTTGGAATGCGAGGCGGTTTTAAAGGCTCGCGAAGAGATGGGCGCGGACAATATCTGGCTGATGATTCCTTTTGTTAGGACACCGCAAGAAGGGGCGGCAGTTATCGCGAAGATGCGTGAGTACGGGATTCGCCGCGAAGACTGGAAAGTCATCATGATGTGCGAAGTCCCCGCCAACGCGATTTTAGCCGAGGAGTTCCTGGAACATTTTGACGGATTCTCAATAGGTTCCAACGACCTGACACAGTTGGTACTGGCATTAGACCGTGATTCAGAGCTGGTATCCGGCGTTTTTGACGAGCGGAATCCGGCGGTAAAAGCGATGATTTCCCGGGCGATTCGGGCTTGCCGGGAGCAGAACAAGTACATTGGCATTTGCGGACAGGCGCCTTCCGACCATCCGGAATTCGCCCTTTGGCTTATGGAGGAGGGAATTTCCGCGATTTCGCTGAATCCGGACACATTAGTGGAGACCCGTGCGAGATTGGCGAAAAAATAGTGTTATTTTGGGAGTTTTGGGAGTTTGGAGGGCGGGATTTGTGTATAATATTCGCAATGGGGATATTCACATTCCGGGTAAGTCCGTCCGCTGTTTCATTTGCAGGGGGGTTATTTTGTCCGAATTCGCGAGATTTTTCTAAAAGTGGGATATTGTTTGGGATATTTAGTATAATCTAACATTATGACAACGATAACAGTAAGATATTTGAAATTTGCCTTTACCAAATGGGTAAAGCAAGTTGCGGGAATTCTCCTCATATTGGTGGGGGGGTATTTTGGTGCTTTGGGTCTTGCCAACGACACTTCCAAGTATCGTTGGGAGGATGACCGGTTATTTGCAGACATGCCCGGCGAAGAGGAGATTATTACGTCATTCCGTCGGTTGGTGAGGGACTATCCAGATTTGAGCGAGACGTTTAAGACCAAAAAGCATGGAGCGCTTTTGGCGTTTGGAGGATTTGGCGGTATTTTTGGTGGCATTGGGTTTATATTGTTTATGGTTGGTTCAAGTCGAGCCCGTCGCCTTGTTTATAAGGAGAACGAAGACGATGCCAAATATTTGGGTCCTGTAGGAGAGGAATTCGAAGAAGTCGGCACACTTGTTGACGCGGGAATTTTACATGAAGAGGCGAGCAATGAGCGTTTGTCGGAGATTAATGAGCCGGAGGGACTTATTGTCAAATATCGCGCGATTAATTATTTGGTGACACTTGCGCAGGGCGACATGGGAGAGGAACATGCGAGGCGCATGGTTAAGATTTACCGTCCGGACATGGTGAAGTATTTGAAGCATTTTAGCGACCACAGCGTATCGGCATTGGGATTACAGATAGCGCGCGCGGTTATTTTGCGTCATCGTCGTTCAGAGGTTGGCACATCGGACCAGCAGTTTCGAGCACAGGATGATCGCATTAGGCAGTGTGAGCACGAGGTTTTCATTCGTCGTTATATGCCGCCGTCGGACCATCGCATCAAAGACGGGATGAAAAAGAATTTGGGCAAGGTATTTGCCTTGTACGAGCAAGACAGGTTACAGCACGAGTTCGGCGGAGAGTTGGATGAATGGTCTGATATATCGCTTCGTAACGCTTCAGAGGTTCTGGCCGCGCCTGTTGAGCAGCCGGCGGCTTAACATCCAGTGTCAGTTGTAATCGCCCGAGTGGCGATTGTTGGCGGCGGAGTATGGGGAGCGGCATTTGGCGCGGCAATTGGAGGCGAATCCGGTTGTGACATTTGTTTTTGGGACCGCGAGCCGAAACAATCACATCTTGCTGCAGAGACAGTCGGCGGAGAATGTCATGAACATTTGGAAGATGCGGTTTCTGAATCTGATTGTGTGATTATCGCGGTGAGCAGTGGTGGTTTTTCAGATGTTCTTAAACAACTCTCAAACTATCAAAATCCGTTATTATGGTTGACAAAGGGTTTTTGTGGGGAGTCCCGTTTGCTATGTGAAACTGCCGCCGAGCTTTTACCCTCTTCGTCTTGTTTTGGTGCGATTAGTGGTCCGACTTTTGCCTGCGAAGTATCCCGGGGACTACCGGCGGCGATGGCAATAGCGGTTAATCACACAGAGCAATTATCCGACATACAATCGGCGTTACATCGCAAGATGTTAAGATTATATCCATCAGATGATTTAGTGGGAGTTTGTGTAGGCGGCGCGTTAAAAAACATTATTGCAGTTGCCGCGGGCATTAGTGACGGGATGAATTTAGGTGCGAATGCACGAGCGGCGATGATTACTCGCGGATTGGCGGAGATGCGGGCATTTAACCGCGCAATTGGCGGCAAAGACGAAACCATAAACGGCATTTCCGGAGTTGGAGACTTATTATTAACTTCCACATCGGACTTATCGCGCAACCGTCGTTTGGGACTGGCATTGGGAGCCGGCAAACCGCCGCCTCAAGGATTAACATTGGAAGGTGATGCCGCCGCCGAGGCGGTTGTATGTCGAGCGGCTCAGCTTGGAGTTGAAGTTCCAATCATTGCCGCGGTTTGTGCGGTGTTAAGAGAAGGACTTTCGCCGACAGAGGCGGTAGAGATGTTATTGTCGCGCCCTCCTCCATGCGCTTCATAGGTTCTATTTTATTTGCTTTATGGTTGGCGGTAATTACCCCGCCGTTTTCGGTTATGGCGCTTTTGTCTTCACCATTGCCACCACTTGTTCGTTATCGGATTATTTCTCAGTGGTCGAAGTTGGTGGTAATTGCCGCGCGAGTTTTTTGCGGGATTCGTCATGTCGTACTTGGAATGGAGAACTTACCGACATCACCGTGTGTATTGTTGTCTCGTCATGAATCAGCGTGGGAGACAATTGCCTATCAATACATTTTCCCGCCGCAAGTCATGGTATTAAAGCGTGAATTACTAAGGATTCCATTCTTCGGATGGGGATTGGCTCGCATGAGTCCGATAGCGATTAACCGAGCAGAAGGACGAAAAGCCCTGAGACAGATTGCGGAGCAGGGAGAGAGACGAATTGCAGATGGTTTTTATGTGGTGATATTCCCTGAGGGGACACGGATGTCACCGGAGACGACACGCACATATCATTCAGGCGGCGCTTGGCTTGTCCGCGAGGCACAAGTTCCGGCGGTTCCGGTTGCGGTGAACAGTGGAGTTTGTTGGCCTAAAAACGGATTCTTTAAAAGGTCGGGAACAATTACAGTTCAAATAGGACCTCCGATAGATTGCACTCTTCCGGTTAAGGAGATTAATGCGCGCGCGCAGGAGTGGATTGAATCGGTTCGCGTGGTTAACCGTGTATAATTAG
>JAWONR010000141.1:0-4684 GCA_033865115.1 Candidatus Persebacter sydneyensis
GTGATGATCTATAACGGACTCGTGCGGTATAAAAACCGAGGCGAAAATGCGTTCTCGCAAATTGACGTCCAACTCAAACGTCGATACGACTTAATCCCAAACCTCGTGGAGACCGCAAAAGGATACCTCGCTCACGAACGCGAAACTCTCGAAGCCGTCACCATGGCGCGGAATGAAGCGTCTTCCATGCTCGGCAAACTCGCCGGCAATCTCTCCGACACCGCCACCGCAGGAGCTCTCGCAGCAGCAGAAACCTCTCTGTCCGGAGCACTCGGCGGACTGCAGCTCAAAATGGAGGCGTATCCCGACTTGAAAGCCTCCGCTAATATGACTCAGCTTTCGGAAGAACTGTCTTCCACCGAAAACAAAGTGGCGTTTTCAAGACAGGGATACAATGACGCCGCAACGGCTTACAACATCTATCGGCAAAGTTTTCCGCAAAACATAGTCGCGGGAATGTTCGGACACGGTAAAGATTTGGCAATGTTGGAATTCGCCGACCGTGAAAAGCTGGAAGAAGCTCCCAAAGTCGGTTTTTGAGTACGCCACAAGGGCGTTGACTAAAGCATGAATTTTTTTGAAGCGCAAGACAAGGCGCGGCGGCAAACAACGCTGTTGGTCGTCCTTTTTTTAGCCGCAGTTTTTGCACTGGTGCCGTTGTTGTATCTCGTCGCGCATTTCATCACGCTCAACACAAAACCGACTCTGGATAACATTGACTACAAACTGATGACCGATGTCGGAGTCGGTGTCGCCGCTCTGGTGACTCTCGGGACGTTGTCCAAAGTTGTCGCGCTTTCCTGGGGAGGCGGTGCAACAGTCGCCGAGCAAATGGGAGGGAAGCTCCTCACCGCCGCCAATGCATCACCGAAAGAAAAACAACTGCTGAATATCGTCAGTGAAATGGCGCTCGCGGCGGGATGTCCGGTGCCGCCGGTGTATCTGATTCCGGATGACAATATCAACGCCTTCGCCGCCGGAACCAACATCGGAAACGCCGTTGTTGGTGTTACTCGCGGAGCATTAAACTCGTTTTCGCGGGATGAAATGCAGGGCGTTGTCGCCCACGAATTCAGTCATATTATGAACGGCGATATGCGGATTAATATTAGGTTAATCGGAGTCATTTACGGGATTATGATGTTGTCTTATTTGGGTTATTGGATGTTTCGGAGCGCGTATTACACTTTTGGCTCGCGCAATCCGACAATGGCGGCGTTGCCACTTGTCGGACTGGCGTTAATGGTGGCGGGTTCTTCGGGAGCGTTCTTTGGAGGCTTGATTCGCTCGGCAGTCAGTCGACAACGTGAATATCTGGCGGATGCTTCCGCCGTTCAATACACTCGCAATCCCGAAGGCATCGGAGGCGCACTAAAAAAGATCGGCGCGAAATACGGACTTTTGCGCAATAAAAATGCGACTGAATATGCACATCTGTTTTTTGCACAAGGAGTAACATTAAGCTTCGCCAACATGTTCGCCTCACATCCGCCAATTGAAGAAAGAATCAGTCGAGTTTTACCAAACTGGGACGGCAAAATGCCGACCGCCAAGCCCGAACAGACTCCCGAGCACACTCCTCAATCTCCAACAGGCGCATCTGCGTTTGCCGGCGGAGCCGCAATGTCGGGTTTTAGCAGTGGAGCGTCGCCCCAGGACACTCCACAACAGTCACTACCGGACTTATACTCAGCGATTTTTGGCGGCAGTGAGTCGGCAACAGAAGCCATGTCACGAGCCGGAACAGTAGGCAACTTCACCGCGGCAGAAGGCGCATTAGCGGCATTACCGGAAAAGTTACGCAATGCATTTACCGACCCTTATTCAGCGCGGGCATTGGCTTACGCGATGTTGTTGGACGAGCGCGATGACACTTGTCGCCGCGCGCAGTGTGGATACTTACAGAATTTTGCCGACACTGGAGTTTACGACTTGACTCTGTCCCTCGCACCGGAAGTGTCGCGTTTACCTCACGCGGCGCGTTTGCCACTCTTACTGCAGGCGATGCCGGCATTGCGCATGTTGTCGCCGGAGCAGTATGAGCGTTTCTCCCACAATTTAGAGATATTAATAGCCGCAGATGAAAAGATGGATGTTTTAGAATGGAGCATTTCGGCTGCTTTGTCCCACTATCTGTCGGATTGTTTTGGAGTCTCCAAAAAACGCAAGTTACCCACCTCCGCCAACGCCATCTCTTATGCGCTGTCAATGATGGCGAAGGCGGGACACGGCACGGAGGCGAAAAAAGCATTCACCGCCGGGGCTCCCCAATCACAGTTTAGAGATGAAACCTTCAAACCGTCATTATTGGAGGACGCAATGCGCCGGTTGTCAAGAGCATCTCCCAAAATCAAACGGAGATTTCTGGAGTCAGCGGCGAAAATAGCCGCTCATGACGGACAAATCAATCCCGACGAAGGCGTATTACTACGCGCTTATGCGGCACTTTTGGACTGTCCCCTGCCGCCGGTGTTGGGAGACGCGAATACGTCGGCGCGCGCGGACGGTGTATAATTCACGGGAAGTCATGCGTATTCCATTTTTCTTTAATTAGAATGCCGAAGCGGACGGACATTAACAACGTTTTGGTATTGGGCGCGGGGCCGATTGTCATCGGGCAGGCCTGCGAGTTTGATTATTCAGGCACGCAAGCATGTCGCGCATTGCGACAAGAAGGCATCCGTGTCGTCTTACTTAATTCCAATCCGGCGACAATCATGACCGACCCCGAATTGGCGGATGCCACTTATGTAGAGCCGGTTAACGCCGACATCGCCGAAAAAATAATACATCAGGAAAAGATTGACGCCGTCCTGCCGACAATGGGAGGACAAACCGCATTAAATTGCGCAATGGAGCTTGACCGCCGAGGTGTTTTTGCAAAAGGAGGACCGTTACTCATAGGCGCAAAAGCCGAGAGCATATCCGCCGCCGAAGACCGGGAGTTGTTTAAACGCGCGATGGCAGAGATAGGTTTGCGATGTGCGCCTTCGGGACTCGCGCGGAGTTTGGATGAAGCTGAAAAGTTAACATCAGACCTTGGTTTTCCGATAATTTTACGTCCGTCTTTCACATTGGGCGGCGCGGGAGGCGGGATAGCCTATAACATGGAAGAGTTACGATTAATGGCGGCAAGAGGACTTTCCGAATCACCCGACCATTCAGTATTATTGGAACGTTCACTCTTGGGTTGGAAGGAATATGAGCTGGAAGTCATTCGTGATTGCGCCGACAATTGTGTGATTGTTTGTTCAATTGAAAACGTCGACCCAATGGGAGTACACACCGGCGATTCCATAACTGTCGCACCGGCGCAAACATTAACCGACAAAGAATACCAACGCATGAGAGACGCAGCAGCAGCAGTGTTGCGCAAAATAGGAGTCGACACCGGCGGCGCAAACGTACAATTCGCCGTCAATCCTGAAAACGGTGAAATGGTGGTGATTGAAATGAATCCGCGAGTTTCACGCTCATCAGCGTTGGCATCCAAAGCGACCGGTTTTCCCATTGCAAAAGTCGCGGCGAGACTGGCTGTCGGTTATACGCTTCCCGAAGTCACCAATGAGATCACCGGCACTCCGGCATCTTTTGAACCGTCATTGGATTATCATGTTGTGAAAATCCCGCGTTTTGATTTTGCAAAGTTTGCACCTTCCGCAGATTCACTGACGACACAAATGCGTTCTGTCGGCGAAGTGATGGCACTCGGCGGCACTTTTGGCGAGGCGCTTCAAAAAGCAATGCGAGGATTGGAAATAGATGCGCCGGGTTTTACACCAATGCCGCAAACCGCCGAAGATGACATTGAAACTCTGCGTGAAAAACTCGTTATGCCAAGTTCCATGAGATTGTTTTTTGTTGCAGATGCGTTAAACGGCAATGAATCAATAAAACGACCGCCGATGAGTGTTGAAGACATTCATGCACTGACAAAGATTGACAGATGGTTTTTAAATGAAATGAAGGAACTTACCGACATGGCGGCGGAAATCTCCGCTCATGACATTAACACCATCACCTTCGAAAAGATGCGCAAGTGGAAGCGCGCGGGTTTTTCGGATGAATACATTGCCCGACTTTTACGGCGGACAAACGGCAGGGCTTTGCGCGGAGACGCTGTTAGAGAATGGCGCGCGGAAAACGACATCCATCCGGTTTATCGGAGGATAGACACCTGCGCCGGCGAGTTTCCAACAGAGACGGCGTATTTTTATTCAACTTATTTTTACGACCGAGACCATCCAATGTGTGAGCTACGTCCGAATGAAGGCAAAAAAGTAATGATTTTAGGAAGCGGACCGAATCGCATTGGACAGGGAATAGAATTTGATTATTGTTGTACACATGGAGTCATGGCATTAAAGGCGAGGGGTTATGAAACGATAATGGTGAATTGCAATCCAGAGACGGTGTCGACGGATTATGACACGGCGGCGCGTTTGTTTTTTGAGCCGTTGACGGCGGAGGATGTTTGGGAAATATGTCGCCGCGAAGGAGCGGACGGACAATTGGGAGTGATAGTACAATTCGGCGGACAAACACCGTTATCCATAGCACACGAGTTACAAAACGCAGGGGCGACAATTATCGGGACTTCGGTGGATTCAATTGACTGTGCCGAATCACGCCGCCGTTTTCAATCATTAATTGTTGAATGTGGTTTGCGTCAGCCGGAAAACGT
>JAWONR010000142.1:0-4244 GCA_033865115.1 Candidatus Persebacter sydneyensis
CCAATTAACGACTCTATGGCGACATCGTCACCGTCACATCGTAAATCCGCTGTGAATACTCGCGATTGACAGTCTCATAAAGATAACTGTTCGCCGTAAAACTCTCGCGAGACTCGGGAGCGGCTTTGCTTTTGCCAAAATCCATATTAAAGGCAACTCGTCCGCCCCAGTCCCGTCCGGCGTTTCCGTCTTCATGTAAGACCTCCACCACCACCGGAACCACAAACGGCTCCACCCGCAAACCCGCGCGCCAACCACTCTCTCCCCCCTCGCCCTGTTCATCATCCCACCTGTAATACTCCCCGACAACCGCCAACCATTGATGATTCGGCGCGTGTAAGTTAACTCTCGTATCAAAACCGTCCGAAGTAAACACCATCTCCTGCTGATAATCATCCGCGGTCGCACCTTCAATTCTCTCGCCCAAACGCGGTGAAGTTACAGCGCGATAAATATTGCCGTAAAAGTCAATCCACGAAGTGCGAACCTCCACGCCTCCCGACCAGCGAATGAAGTCCTCGCCATAGCGGTTTTCATAATCGGCAAAAGTGTTTAAACCCAAAAGTCCCTCTCCATAACGTCCAAATCCAAACGGTCCGCTTCCGCTCGAAACATGACGATAAAGCAAACCAAAAGAACCTCCTTTGTGCCCCTTCGGTGATGTCTTTAATCCGCTAAACGCCTTCTCTCCGCCGTATCCGCGCAGCTCCCAACCCAACAAGTGACGCTGACTGTCACTAAACGCGCCAACAAATGAAATGCCCGTGCTCGCAGGACGATTGCCCAACGGCAACCAAACATCTATCTGCGCCCTCCGCAAAAAACCAAAAGAGTTTGATGCCGTGTGTTGTAATTTGCGTCCGACCTCCGATGCCGCAAAATTTAACCAGTTTGTGTTTGAGTTGGAGCTCCAATTGTGTCCGGATGATGTGAATTGAGCGGAAGAATCACCGGCGACAATATTGTCTGAAAACCATCTTTGTAAAGGCGTGGAATTGAAGTCATTATGTGCGGATGACAGTGTCCGGTTATGACTTTCATTTAAGCGGTGAGTTGTTAACTCCATATTGTCGGTCGGAGAGATGACAAATGCATCGCCGTTTAAAGACGGACTGGAAACACCGCCCTGAAACAAATAATCACTGTAAAAAAAACCGCTTTTTTCATTTGTGCGAGAGTCGGCGGACGATGTCGACATCATCAACAACAACAATGTCCCCAACGCCATCGCGCTTAACCGACTGTAATATCCGCCCATGTTCAATGCCGTCAAGTTGCCCGACTTACCGGAGATTTAACACCGTTACGTCAAAAACACGCTGTGAATATTCCCGATTGGCGGGGTCATAAAGATACTCAGTCGCCGCAAAAGACTTGCGCTTCTGAAGCACCGGCTTTTTAGCGCCAAAATCAATGCCCACCGCAATCCGACCTCCCCAATCACGTCCCGCATCTCCGTCTTCATGCACAACATCCAACATCACCGGTATCGCCAACGGCTGAAAACGCAAACCCGCTCGCCAACCTTTCTCGCCTCCCTCGTCTCTGTAATCGTCCCACGAATAATACTCGCCCAACACTGAAACCCATTCATGTCCCGGTGCATGTAAATTGACCTCCAAATCAAAACCGTCCGGTGTGAAAAGTGTCTCCTCCAAATAACTGCCCGGTGTTGTGCCCTCTATTCGCAATCCCAACTTTGGTGAAGTTGAAGCCCGGTAAATATTGCCGTAAAGTGAAACCCACGGCGTGCGTACCTCTGAACCCACCGACCAACGGAAAAATTCCTCTCCGTAACGATTTTCATAATCACCAAAACCGTTTAATCCCCAAAGTCCCTGTCCGTCAGGTCCCACGCTGAAAAGACCCCGTCCTATTGACGCTGAACGATAAATCAAACCAAATGAACCTCCCTTGTGGGACTTCGGAGATGTGCCTGAACGAAATGCCTTCTGTCCGGCATGTCCGCGCAACTGCCAGCCAAACATGTTGCGTGTGTTGTCAAAAAATGCTCCGGTGAATGAAATGCCCGTGCTGCCCGGACGATCACCCAACGGTAATTGGACATCAACCTGTGCCTGACGCACAAAACCAAAAGAATCTGACGCTGTTTGTTTTAGCTCTCGTGCGACTTCCGCTGTTGCGAAATCCAACCCTATTAAATCCGGATTGGAGCTTTTACTTTGTCCGAAAGATAATGGTGTGGTCTCCAAATTGTGAGAGGAGTGTTCAATGTTGTTAATTGAGAGTGCAATGTCGTCCGTTGATGACAAAGAAAAAGGTTCTACCTCTAATGACTCTAATGACGAAGCCGAAATGCCAATGTGAGACAAATAATCACTGTAAAAAAATCCCGCTTTTTCGCTCACGCGTGAAACGGCAGGCGATGCCACCAGAAACAACGATGCAACCAACACCGCCGCGCCTAAACGACCGAAATATCCAATGTTGCTGACTCTCGTAACTAAGATAACTTCGCCCCTTTGCCTTTATGTTGAACATCCAAAAAATACGCGCGGAAATACTTGTAAATCCGCGCCCATGAAATTACTCTACCGCGAAATTATACCATAACACCACCAATTTCAACCCCAATTAACCAAAATCTCCCGCTTTTTAAGCCGCTAAACTCCGAAAACCGCCTAATTACCATTCATGGAGATGCCAACTCTGATGACTCCCGCTTCGCCAAAACCCCGTCCAACCATTTCGGATCCATCTCCGGTACCGATGACAACAATAACGCCGTGTAAGCATGATAGGGAGGTGAGAATATCTCCTCTCTGCCGCCTGTCTCCATCACCTCGCCGCCGCGCATCACCATGACTTCATCCGCCGCCGCGCGAACCACCGAAATGTCATGTGTGATTAAAAAATATGACAATGACAACTCATCCTGTAACTTGCGCAATAACCGTAAAATGCCCTCCGCCACCAACTGATCCAATGCCGATGTAATTTCATCACATATCAACACTTTTGGTGATGCCGCCAATGCGCGCGCTATGCAAACTCGCTGCTTTTGTCCGCCCGATAACTCACTCGGTAAACGATTCATGAACTGCTCCGGAGGGAGCTCTATTTGCTCAAGTAACTCTTCAATGCGCGCGCGTAATGCCGCGCCGGACATGTTTAAATAAAACTGTAATGGACGTCCGATAATGTCTATAACCCGCTGTCTCGGGTTTAATGCCGTGTCCGGAGACTGATAAATCATCTGAATACTCTGTAACTGCTCGCGCGTGCGACTGGAATAACTCGGCGGAAGTGGGACACCGTCAGCGGAGATTGTCCCCTCGGTCGGCGGCAACAATCCCGCCAAACAACGCGCCAATGTTGATTTGCCGGAACCCGACTCTCCAACCACCGCCAATGTCCGTCCGGCGTATAAAGACGCCGAAACATCAAACAATACCTGGTCACTGCCGTAATGTGCGTTTACGTTTTGTGCCTGTAATAACGGCTCGCCGGACGGCGGAGGTTTGTTTTCCGGCTGAAACTTGCGAACCGCCCATAATGAACGAGTGTATTCCTCGCGAGGCGCGGAAAGCATGTTTTCTGTCTCGGACTCCTCCACCGTGCAACCGTCTTTTAATACCATGATTCTGTCCGCCATCTGCGCTACCACCGCCAAATCATGTGTGATGTACAACGCCGCCGCGCCTTCGTCTCGAACTATCCGACGTATCGCCGATAAGACTTCAATTTGAGTTGTGACATCCAATGCCGTTGTTGGTTCGTCAAAAATGATTAAGTCCGGATGACATGACATCGCCATTGCCGTCATCGCCCGTTGTAATTGTCCTCCTGATACTTGATGCGGATATCGAAAACCAATCTCGTCCGGCTGGGGAAGACGAAGCTTGCGATATAACGCCACAGATTCAGCTTCGGCAACGGCGCGTTTTGTTCCCGCCAACTCTGTTGACTCGCAACACTGACGGATTAAACGATGCGCCGGATTAAAAGACGCCGCCGCTGATTGTGCCACGTACGCTATTCTTGTTCCGCGCAAACCGCGTAATGTTTCTTCATTGGATTTGGTGAGTGTCATGCCGTCAAAAACAACTTCGCCGCCGCGTATCTTGCATCCGTCACGGGCATAACCCATCGCCGCCAATCCCAATGTTGATTTGCCCGCTCCCGACTCTCCGATAAGTCCCAAAACCTCGCCGCGCCGTAAGTGTAAATCCACTCCGCGAACAATCGGCAACCACTCGCCGCCTTCGTCCGCGCCGTCAATG
>JAWONR010000143.1:0-3885 GCA_033865115.1 Candidatus Persebacter sydneyensis
AGTAAATCGGGATAACGGCGAATCGGAGAAGTAAAGTGTAAATAACGGGAACATGACAAACCAAAGTGTCCGGTTTTTTCATCCGGCGCATATTCCGCCCGAGACAATGTCCCCAACAATACCGGCACAATACAATCCGCCAGTCCTTCATCTTTGGCGACAATTGCCTCCAGCGCGCGTCCAAAGTCCGCCGCCACCGGACGCGCCGGAAAATCCACACCGAGTCCGCCCAACAATCTTGATAAATTCCTGACATTCTCCGTAGAGGGTTTCCGATGAATGCGATGCAGAGTCGGCAGTCGGCGGCGAATGACAAAGTCGGCGGCACAACGATTGGCGGCTATCATACATTCTTCTATCACCCAGTGTGCCTTGTTGCGCCGACATTCACGCAATGTCGTCTCACCGTCGGCGATAATTGCCTGCCATTCCGGACGTTCCATCATAAACGCGCCGTTCTCTTTTCGCGCCTGTCGCAACGCCTTTCCCGCCGCCGCCAAGTCAGTCAAAGGTCGGACATCATTTTGCATGCCGTCCGCCGCATCTTCATAAGTCAGTCGGCGGCGCGAGCGCATGATGCCGCGGGCAAAACGATATTTTTTCACTTCACCGTCAACAATGTCCATTTCACACAACAGACAAAGTTTGTCCTGGTCGGGCGACAATGAACATGCATCATTGGAAAGTGCGTCCGGCAACATCGGCAACACCCGGTCGGGAAAATAAACGGAGTTGCCGCGCCGCCGTGCTTCCTTGTCCAACGGCGAGCCGTCTTTCACAAACGCGGCAACATCGGCAATCGCCGTCCACAACCGAAAACCGCCGTTGGGCAACGGCGCGGCGGCGACGGCATCATCAAAATCGCGCGCGTCCTCTCCGTCTATTGTAAAAAGATGAAGTTCACGAAAATCTTCTCGCGACACTTCCACCGGATTTTTCGCGGCATGAATCGCCGACTGTGTGAGTTCCGCCGAAAAATCGCCGGGCAATTCATGCGCGGCGACAACTTCGTCAATTAACGCAACGCAGGCGGACATATTAAAGAAGTGATGCAGAATACATTAACACAACTCGCGGGACGGCGAAGCGCAAGCGGACATGGCAAGAAGACAAAAAAGAAGCCCCCGAAAGCGGGGGCTTCTTTGGAAATGCGGTCTAAAGTTCGCACAAGTTAGATAACGACAACCGCACTGCAGTTTTGTTCCGGTGTCACATCCGCATATCTCCAGCCAGCTTTATCGGCAAGGCTTGTGTAGTCCGCATTCGCATCATCTTGGGCTTGGTTGGTAGCATCAGTGTCAATACAGCCTAACGGAACGGCGAGACCTTGCGATTTATAAATGCTCGCACGGAAATCACCCAAACTCGGATGACCGTCATCCATTTTCCGGTCTGTCTCGGCAAGAATGTTGGACGGAATATTGTTGCCGGTATGCACCATCAAACGGGGTTGACGGTCAGTAGCAGCCGTAGCATCCGTAGCATAAGTGCCATCAGCAAAACCTGATTTGGTTTCAAGGCCCGGTCCATCCACAAATATCGCCATAATGCCACCATACTGGTTTTGCAACGAATTGTCCGCCTGGGGCTTGATGGTAGCTTGACTATTATGCGTGCATTGCGGACAACGCAAAAAACCGGCACCCGTCATGTGTTGCATGGCATGCGGTGATTCGCCTTCTACAATCACGCCATCCCCGAAACCTACGCCTTGAGCAGCGACAACAATAGGCTGACCGGCTCCCGCTATATTCTGTTGCGCATAAACATAATCGCCCGGCAATCCTTGATACCGGTCAATAAATGCAAACCAAGCGACTTTCAGCGACTGCTGACGGTCTACAATAGAGCGCACTTTTGCGCTATTAATCAGTTCCTGCCCTTTAAGGATTCCTCCCAAAAGCAAACCGATAATCACCAACACAATAGCGATTTCCACTAGTGTGACGCCTCGTTGATTAGTGTGTTTCATTTTCTTTCTCCTTGTTTTGTGAACTTCAAACCGATGCCAAATGACATCCCAATACCCGAGATTATACCCTAAAAAGCGCGCCCAAACAACTTTTTTTCACTTTTTTTTATGAAATTGGGCTTTTTTGTGGTTTTTTTTTCACCTTTATGCCAATTTATCGCCTTTTTACGCCAAATTCCCCGTAAAATTCGGGTAATGAACTCCCTCACTCAATCAACAATGAACTCCTCCCCAAAACAATCATGAAGTCCCCCACTAAACAATCACCGCCGCCGCCGCTCTCCGCTGATGCGCTCCTCAAGAGCATCATGCGCACCCGCATTTACGACTTGGCGCGCGAAACGCCGCTGTCTCCCGCCTCCAAGATTTCCGAGATGTGCAAAAACGAAGTCGCCGTCAAACGAGAAGACTTACAACCCGTCTTTTCCTTCAAGATAAGAGGCGCGTATCACAAGATGACCATGCTTTCAGAGTCCCGTCTGAGCCGCGGCGTTGTCGCCGCCTCCGCAGGGAATCACGCCCAAGGCGTCGCACTTGCCGCCCAAAAGCTCCGTTGTCGCGCCGTGATTGTCATGCCCCGTTACGCCCCGCATATTAAAGTGTCCGCCGTGCGGGCGCGCGGGGCGAGAGTCGTCTTACACGGCGACACTTTTGATGACTGTGCGCTGTTTGCCCGCAAAATGGCGACGGAAGAACGGGCGACTCTGATTCCGCCTTTTGATGACCCCGACATTATCGCCGGTAACGGGACTATCGGCGCCGAGATCCTGAGACAACATTCCACAACTCCGTACGCCGTCTTTTGCGCCGTTGGCGGAGGCGGACTTATCTCGGGCATCGCCGCCTATATTAAAGCCCTCCGCCCGGAAGTCCGGATTATCGGTGTTGAAGCTGCAGATTCGGCTTCCATGAGTGCGTCTCTGCTCGCCGGTCGTCGTGTCCGTCTTTCGCAAATCGGGACTTTTGCCGATGCCGTTGCGGTCAAAGTTCCCGGTCGCCTGACTTTTGAATGTGTCCGTCAATGGGCTGATGAGCTCATCACTGTTGGGAATGATGAGATATGTGCCGCGATTAAAGACCTGTATGAAGACACTCGCGTGATTTTTGAGCCCGGCGGCGCGCTGGCGGTTGCGGGACTCAAACAGTATGCCGCCGCCCGTCGTATCCGCAACAAACACTTGGTTGCGGTGGGTTCGGGCGCGAATATGGACTTTGACCGTCTGAGATTTGTCTCGGAGCGCGCTGAGATTGGGGAACAACGCGAAGCTCTGTTTGCTATTACTATTCCGGAGCGTCCCGGGAGTTTTCGGGATTTTTGCGCTCTTCTCGGTCAGCGGAATGTTACTGAGTTCAACTATCGTATGGATGACCCGAGTGAAGCGCATATCTTTGTCGGGATGACTATCAGTGAATATGCTGAAAGACGTGAAGTCCGGCAAAAGCTCCGCGCCGCGGGGCTGTCTACTATAGACCTTACTGATGATGAGATGGCGAAGCTCCATATTAGACACATGGTCGGCGGACGCGCGCGCGCGGAAAATGAAGTTATTTGTCGGTTTGAGTTTCCTGAACGCCCGGGGGCGTTGATGAACTTCTTAAATGCGCTTGGAAGGTCGCGGCGCAACTGGAATATCAGTTTATTTCACTATCGCAACAACGGCGCGGATGCCGGGCGGATTTTAGTCGGTATTCAGGTTCCGCCTGCGGAAAGACCGATGTTTGCGAAAGCTCTGAAGCAATTGGGGTATGCGCACGAAGCTGAGACCGATAATCCCGCGTATCGGCTGTTTTTGCACGCGGACTGATTTTTGTCTCTAATTTGCCTCTAATTAGGAGTTTCTTGTATTAATTGGGAGTTTCTGTGAGCGGAGACTTCTTTTGGCAGGAGTTTCTATTATCGGGAGTTTTTGTTA
>JAWONR010000144.1:0-3655 GCA_033865115.1 Candidatus Persebacter sydneyensis
GACAACAAGCCGTATAAAAACCGCATGCGGTCGGCGACATAAACATAAAATATTACCTGCGTCATTTGGCTCGCTGCATTAGGAACCGTACAAGCAATGGTATCGGTCTCCCGGATGCGCGCTTTTTAGTCGTCCAAGCCGTCCCCGCGACGTCCAAATGCGCCCATGACTTGCTTTTGGCAAAACGTCCCAAAAAACACGCCGCGGTTATTGTGCCGGCTGCTCGTCCTCCGATGTTTGCCACGTCCGCATAGTCGGTTTTTAACTGACTGTCATATTTTTCGTTCATCGGGAGCCGCCAACAACGGTCGCCGGCAATTTCTCCAGCCGACAACAATGACGCCGCCAGTTTGTCGTCCGTACTCATCAACCCGCTGATGTGATGTCCGAGCGCGATAACACAAGCGCCGGTCAGAGTTGCGATATCCACTGTCGCCGCCGGTTTATAACGAGCCGCATAAGACAACGCATCCGCCAGAATCAGTCGTCCTTCGGCGTCGGTGTTTAGCACTTCAATAGTTTTGCCGTCCATGGCGCGAATGATGTCGCCCGGTTTTAGCGCACGTCCTCCGGGCATGTTTTCGCATGCCGGGACAATCCCGACGACATTCAGAGACAGTTTCATTCTTGCGCAGGCGAGGACGGTTCCGAGAACCGCCGCGGCGCCGCACATATCAAACTTCATTTCATCCATTGCCGCGCCGGGTTTGAGCGAGATGCCACCGGTATCAAAAGTCACACCTTTGCCGACCAGAGCGACCGGCGCGCCACTTCCGCCTTTATACTCGAGCACAATCAATTTCGCCGGAGTCGGACTTCCCTGCGCGACTCCCAACAGAGCGCCCATTTTCAGAGTTTCCATTTGTTTCTTTTCGAGGATGCGAACACTCAGCGCGGGAAACAATTTCGCCATTTTGCGGGCGGTTTGAGCCAAAAACGCCGGCGTACAGACATTTCCCGGTTGTTCCGCGAGATGTTTTGCCAGTCTCATACCTTCTCCGGTGGCGGTGCATGCTTCAAAGACCTTGGGAGTCATCGCCGCGGCGACTTTAATGTGTTTAAACGCGGGTTCCGGCCAAGCCTTGTCAAAGCAAAAGCGATAAGCTCCCGCCGCGGCGGCGACGACAACGGGTTCCGGGTCTTTTTCACAGACGATTGTCAGTGATTCGACATCTTTCAGCCCGGCGACAACATCAGCGACAACAAAGGCGGATTCAGCGTCAGTTTTGTCGCCTCTTCCAACGAGAATGAGTCTCTGATACTTGCCGTGAGTGACGGCGAGATTCCGGACATCGCCGTTTTTGGCGTTGAAGCCGTCTTTTCGGGCGGCATTGATGAGTCCGCCGAGTCGTTTATCAACATCGGCGGCTTTTGATGAAAGAGTCATTTTATCGCCGTTAGCGGAGGCGACAAACAATAAAACATCGCTTTTATCGGCTACAATGCCGTTTTTAAGTAATGAAAGACGCACAGCACTTCTCCTTTTCCGCCGCGGGTTGCGGTTTATTCCGTCCTAAATGGATGGATTTCTGGCATTATACACGGCTATGATTTATCGCAGAGCCCACATAGCGGATTGCGCGCGCCACATGGGAGCGGTTTTCCCGCTGACATTGGCGATAGGCGGGTTAATTTTTTTGTCCCGGTTATTGCCGGACACAGTGGCAAATGCGTTGCCGCCGTCTTCGGTGTGGCAGTTTTTGGCGTTGGCGATGATTAAATACCTACCTCAATTATTGGTAGTATCGTTATTCGCGGGAATGTTATTGGCGGTGGAGCGCGCATTTCATTGCAAAGAGATGGCGGCGTGGTTTTCGGCGGGACTTGGCATGCGTCATTTCATTTTACCGGGAGTCGCATTTGCACTGCCGACAATTCTAATAATAGCGTTATTGTCCTGTGTAATTTCCCCGTGGTCGGTTCGCGCCGCGGATGCATTACGGGCGCAGTTAATGCATGACATACATCCTCAAAACTTACGGATTGGCGAGTTCGGCACCGCACCGGGAGGCGCTTACACATATTTTCTCAATGAAGATGGAGGAGACAATCATGTTTTCATCGCTCGCGATGACGAAGAAGCGCATGAGATTGTTTCAGCGGGAGCGATTTCTCGGCGGGGCGAGGAGTTAATGACATTAGAAAACGGCGCGATGTATCTTTTGCCGTATCAGGAGGGAGCACCGGAGATAATAGCCTTTGATCGCATGGAGGTCTATTTGCCGGTACCGACTCACGACCCGACAACTCAACCACGCGGAGCAGCTTTTACAGATTTACGCTGGCGTTCATCCCCGGAGCGCGCGGAGATAATATGGCGTGTTAATCAACCTTTGGCGGCATTATTTTTTGCATTGTTGGTTCCCTTATTGGGAGGTTCATTTGCAAGGGGAGGACAGAGACATGGTTTTCTAGCGGCAGTTTTATTATTCATAGCACATTTAAACCTGTTATATTTTGCCCGTGACCGCATGGCGGCGGATGCATTACATTTCATCCCGGCGATGATGATTGCCCCGGCGGCGGCGACATTGGCGGCGTTGTTATTACGCAGAACGCCGACCGGCAAATGATACTTGCATTGTACTTTGTCCGCCGAATAGGAGTCGCCATAGGACTTTTATGGTTGGGATTAGCGGCATTAATGGCGACATTCCAGTTAATTGCGGAGTTAGAAGGACGAGAGTTTGGTTCAGCGGCATTATTGGCGATTTTCCAGACACCGCGTTTGGCATTGGAGACACTGCCATTCGCGTGCACAATAGCGGCGGCGGCGGCATTACAGCGCATGCAGGAAAACCGCGAGTTACAAATGATGCGCGCGGCGGGATTATCAATGTCCCATGCGGCAATGTTGTGTGCGAGTGCCGGATTGGCATTTTCCTTGGCGGCGTTATTTACGGGCGAAGTATTGTTATCACCGGCGGAGTCATTATCTCGGACGGTAAAAAACGTTCCAACGATAAAGGGACATGTCTGGCTTCATAGAGATGGAGTCTTCTTTTACGCGGAGACACTTTTACCGGACGGCAGGATGCGAGACATATCGGCATATCAGCCAAAAAAAGGTTCATTACAGGTGGTGACGGCACAATCGGCGTCAGCGGAAAACGAGACTTGGATTTTAACAAAAGGCGAGGAGTTGGAACTCCACCCGGAACACATAAAAGCGCAGACATTTGAAGCCCGCGAGTGGCATTTTTCGATGCCATTATCGGGATTACAGGCGATAACGCGCCGTCCTCGAGAGATGTCAATGAGTGATTTATCGGATGCATCGGTGTTGAAGGAGAGTGGAGGGATGAAATTTGCGGCGGCGTGGTGGAAGCGTTTGTCTTTATTGTTGGCGTTGCCATTATTATCGGCTTGTGCGATTTGTGTGATTGGATGGCGTCGTCGGATTACAGTGGCGGTTCTTGCGGCGACGGGAGTTTCGGGAGGATATTATTTTGCGGCGGTGATGTTTTCGCAGTTGGCGTTGATATTGAGGTTTCCATCATTAGCGGCGATGCCGTTATTGTTAGTGGGAGTGGCGGCATTTATAGGGGCACGTCGGCGGTTTGTTTAGAGTTTGTTTATAGATTGTGTAGAGATTGATTTGCAACATGAATCTCCCAAAACAGGCGATTTTGCCTTGTAGATAGGCGGATTAGAG
>JAWONR010000145.1:0-3618 GCA_033865115.1 Candidatus Persebacter sydneyensis
ACCGTCTTAACTCGCTGTGTCCCGCCGTCTTGGAGCTGAATACTCGTGTCAATATCAATCTTCTCCGCGTTCGAATACAACGCCTCTATTATCTCTCCGTAACGCTCCGCAATAACATTCCGGCGCACCTTCTGCGTGCGCGTCAACTCTCCGTCATCTGCGTCCAACTCCTTGTATAACAATACAAACTTCTTTAATCGCTGCGATGCCGGCAATGAATTGTTTACCGTCTCTATGCTTTGTCTAATCAATGAACGTGTCTCCTCCCGTGCCGACAAATCCGCGTAACCCGTGTACGGTATTCGACAACGCTCCGCCCACTTACCCGTCACCGCCATCCGGATGCAAACCATCGCCGATAAAAAATCTCGTCCGTCTCCAAATACCACCGCCTCGCCTATGTGTGGGGAGAACTTCAACTTGTTTTCTACATACTGCGGGGAGAAATTGTCTCCGCCTGATGTTCGTGCCAAGTCTTTATGTCTGTCTACCACTACCAAATGTCCGCCCGATTTGAAATATCCCGCGTCTCCTGTGTCCATCCAGCCTTCTCCGTCAACCGCCTTGGATGTCTCCTCCGGGGAATTGTAATAACCTGTCATCATGTTTGGATTACGGGTAACTATCCGTCCCAATCCCTGTGAATCCGCATCCGCTATCTTTATCTCAACTCCGTCAAACGGGACTCCCGATGTCTCAAAATCAATGTCGCCCGTCCGGTGAATTGCATACGCGCCCAATAACTCCGTCTGACCGTATAACTGCTTTAATGGAACTCCCATCGCGATGAAAAATTGATAAGTGTCCGGTCCCAATGCCGCTCCGCCTGTCGCCGCCGATGACAAGCGCGAAAAACCCAAATCATCCCGTAATGCCCGGAATACTATTGCATCCGTCAACCATGACCTGCCTCCCGATGTCATTCCCGTCTTGACTCCCCAATTAAACAACGCACGCTTTAAAGGTGTTGAATCCAATATCCGAGCCCGGACATTGCCCGCGATTTGTTCCCAAACCCGCGGCGCGAGCAATAAAAAGGTCGGACCTATCTCGCGAAGGTCTTCCATTAATGTCTCGCCGCTTTCGGCAAAGTTTATCTTCATCCGGCAAACCAATGACTTGCCCAGGACATATTTGGTCTCCATAATCCACGGCAACGGCAACGCCGATACATATTCATCCATGTCCGTCTTCGGGTCATGCCGTAAATATTGAACGATATGACGCAAAAATGAACCATGCGCCACCTCCGCAAACTTCGGCTTTGCCGTCGTCCCCGATGTTGAGATTAATAACGCCGATGACTCCGAACTTCCGCCGTCTATCATTTCATCATAACGAGCCGGATGTTGTTCCGCCAACTTTGAACCTTTTGACAACGCATCTTCCAATGACATTAACCTCGGAGAGTCGTATTTGCGCATCCCGCGTTTCTCCTTATAAATGATGTGGCGCAGTGTCGGGACTGAATCTCCCAAAGACAGTAACTTGTCCACCTGTTCTTCGTCCTCCGCCACCACCACTTTCGCGCCCGCGTAGGAAAGCTGATATTGCGCTTCTTCGCCCAAAACATCGCCGTAAACTCCCATGCTTAATGCCTGATTGGCATGCGCCGCCAAGGCGCCTTGAATCCAATATGCGCCGCTGTCTCCAATTAATGCCACGACATCTCCTCGTCCAACTCCCAGCTCGGCAAATGTCAGCGCCAATGCCCGTGTCTGTTCATGGTAGTCGCGCCAGGTTATCGTGTTCCAAATGCCGTACTCTTTTTCCCGTAATGCGACTTCGTCGCCAAATGTCAATGCATTGTGACGTAATACCTTGGGCATGGTGTCATGAATCTCGACATCAGCCCACGACTTTTCGGCGAGTGTTGCATCTGTCATGCCGCATCCGCCCCCAAATATGCCGTTTTTACTCGCTCGTTTTGCATGACTTCCTCCGGAGTGCCGCCCGCTATTACACTGCCAAAATCCAACGCCAGAATCTCCTCTGATATGTCCATCACTACGCTCATGTCATGTTCTATCATCACAACCGTGATGTTCCACTCTTCGTTTAAATCCAAAATAAAACGAGCCATGTCCTCTTTTTCGTCCAAGTTCATTCCCGCCATCGGCTCGTCCAACAATATTAACTGAGGTCGTGCAGAAACCGCTCTCGCTAACTCCACTCGCTTGCGTATGCCGTAGGGTAATGCGCCCGCCGGTGTGTGACGAACCGCCTGTATCTCTAAGAAGTCTATTATCTCTTCTATCTCGCGGCGGTGTGTCATCTCTTCGCGTTGTGCGCCTCCAAACCAATATAATGCGCCGCGTAAGAAACCCGTTTTTAATAAATGATGACGCCCGACTAAAATATTGTCCAAGACGCTCATGTGTTCAAACAACGCCAGGTTTTGGAATGTCCGCGCTATGCCCAAACGAGTCCGCGCATAAACCGGCTTCGCAAGCAAGTCTTCGTTTTCGTAATATACCTCGCCGCTTTGCGGACGATAACGACCCGATAAACAATTTAATATTGATGTCTTGCCGGCTCCGTTCGGACCAATTATCGAAAACACCTGTCCGCGTGAGACTGAAAACGAGACTTTATTCAAAGCCTGCAAACCCCCAAAAGAGAGCGATATATTCTCTACTCTCAATAATTCGTCCGCTGTACTCATCTCCCTCCCCCGTCTGAATAATCATAAAAACCGCGTCCGCTTTTGCGTCCCAGGTCTCCGTTTGACACCTTCTCCAACAACAACGGACACGGTGTGAACTTGTCGTCTTTCAAGCCTTTGTGCAGCACTCGCAATACCGCCAAACAGGTGTCCAATCCGATAAAATCCGCCAGGGTTAATGGTCCCATCGGATGATTCATCCCCAGTGTCATCGCTCGGTCAATGTCTTGTGCGTTGCCTATGTTCGCGTGAAGGGCGAAAATCGCCTCGTTGATTAACGGCATCAAAATCCGGTTGGTGATGAATCCCGGAGAATCCGCTGAAAGAACAGTGTCTTTGCCCAATCTCTGAGCGAAAGATTCCGCCTCGGTGACGGTTGCCGGTGATGTGTCTTTGCCCGGGATGATCTCAACAAGCCGCATACGCGGGGCGGGATTCATAAAATGAACGCCGATAAAGTTTTGCGGATTCACCACCGCGGAGGACAATCCGGCGATGGAAAAAGACGATGTGTTGGTCGCAAACACCGCGGAATCGGACAATAACGGAGCGGCTTTTTCATATAACTCGGTCTTGGCGGCGAAGTCTTCACTGATGGCTTCGACGACAAAGACGGCTTCGGACAGCCATTTGTCGAGGGAGTCGCAAAGTGTGATATTGCCGACAACATCATCAGCGGTCGGCGCGGCGCCTTTTTCGTGAGCTTTTTGAGCTGATTTGGCGATGCCGGACATGGCGGCGGAGATTTGAGCGGCATGGGAGTCATATAAATACACGCGCATTCCGGCGGAGGCGCAAACTTGCGCAATTCCACCGCCCATTTGTCCGGCGCCTAATACGGCAACGCATTTGTCCTTCATGTCGGCGTTATTATAGCGCATGATGGTGTTAAATCTCTTTATGGGGAGTTTAAGCCTGTTGTTAATTTGGCGAGTTCAACCCTCTTTTTGCGG
>JAWONR010000146.1:0-3596 GCA_033865115.1 Candidatus Persebacter sydneyensis
GTATTGGCGTTTTGCCGAGAGTTTAGCGGACTCCGCCCGAGGGGTAACATTACCGCTTTTCCGAGGCAAAACGGCAATAGAAAACAAAACAGACGGTTCACCAGTCACCACCGCCGACCGTGAATGCGAGTCACTCATGAGAGCATCAATCACCTCTGAATACCCGGCTCACCACATATACGGCGAAGAGTTCGGCGGCGACACCGGAGACGGATTTGTTTGGGTTTTAGACCCAATTGACGGCACCCGGAGCTTCATCAGCGGAAGTCGTCAATATTGCACTCTCATCGCCCTGGTACATGACGGCTCCCCAATATTAGGCGTAATAGACATGCCAGCGCTGGACGAGCGCTGGATGGGATGCGACATTCCATCATTCCAGCGAGCGGTCTTTAACGGCGCTCCATGCCGAGTCTCCGGACAACGCGAGTTATCAAAGTCAGTAATGGCAACCACAACTCTGGGAGTCGCCGAAGACGAGCGAGATGAGTCATTACGGCGCTTATGCCGGCGAGCGGGACACTCGCGCCTGGGAGGAGATGCCTCGGCCTTTGGCTCATTGGCGTCTGGTTTCTTAGACATGGCGGCAGATTATGAGATGGCTTGTTACGACTATCTTCCTCTGATGCCGGTGATTCGGGCGGCAGGAGGGATATTAACAGACTGGCGAGGAGAGATTCCCGCGTTTAGTGGAGATAAGACGGGTATTCTGGCTTCGGCGACGGAGGAATTACACCGCGAGGGGTTGTCGGTATTGTGAATAAAAGGAAGTTATTAACCGGTCTGGCGTTATTTTTACTGGCATTATTCTTCTTCACCGCCCCATTTTGGACGCGCTGAGAGATTATTTTTGGCTTGGAGATGAAAACCGCGCCCAAATTCGGCTACAATTTCGCGCACGCCGACTTTAACAGGCGATGAATTTTGGGAGAGAGAACCATGAAAAACCGAGCGAGAGTAGTAGTAATTGGCGGCGGCTGCGTAGGCGTTTCAACCTTATATCATTTGGCTCGCAAAGGCTGGAGCGATGTCGTGTTATTGGAGCGTCATGAGTTAACTTCGGGCTCGACATGGCATGCCGCGGGATTGTTGCCGTTGTTCAACATGTCGTATTCAGTCGGACAGGTACACAAGTACTCAGTTCGCTTTTATCGGGAGTTGGAAGAAGAAACCGGCATGGACACTGGTTTTAAGCAAGTTGGCAACATTCGTTTGGCGATGACGGAAGCGCGGATGGATGAATACCGTCAATATGCGGCGGTGGCGGCGACAATCGGTGTTGAAGTGGAGTTCTTAACTCCGGAACAAGTTAAAGAGATATGGCCGTTGTGTGTAACAGACGGGTTGGTGGGCGCGATTCGTCAT
Source organism: Candidatus Persebacter sydneyensis (assembly GCA_033865115.1). Classification (GTDB taxonomy): domain Bacteria; phylum Pseudomonadota; class Gammaproteobacteria; order Tethybacterales; family Persebacteraceae; genus Persebacter; species Persebacter sydneyensis. The sequence goes on from JAWONR010000146.1 coordinate 1,366, forward strand.
CCTCAAGACGGTTATATTCAGCCGAGTGATTTAACAACGGCATTGGCAAAGGGAGCTCGCGCGCGCGGGGCGGAGATATACAACAAGACAACAGTGACGGGGATTGAAAGACGCGGAGATGAATGGGCGGTAATTACCGACAAAGGCGAGATTTTATGTGAGCATGTTGTTTCAGCAACCGGTAATTATGCTCGGCAAACGGGAAAGATGGTCGGATTGGACTTGCCGATTATTCCGGTTGAACATCAATACATCGTGACGGATGAGATCCCGGAAATCATGGAGCGCAGAAAACAAAACTTACCGGAGATGGGCGTTTTACGGGGTTCAGATGGTTCCTGGTATATGCGCGAGGAGCGCGGCGGATTAATATTGGGACCTTATGAAAGAGGCGCACCGGCTTGTTATATTGAAGGACCGGCACCGGATGCGGAACGAGAGTTGTTTCCGGAAGACATTGAGCGCTTGGAGCCGCATATTGAATCGGCGATTCATCGAGTTCCCTGTTTTGGGACAGTTGGCATTAAGACGGTTTATAACGGCGCGATATGTTACACCCCGGACGGGAGTCCAGCAGTAGGTCCGGCGTGGGGGATACCGAACTTTTGGATTAATGAAGGTCACAGTTTTGGCATCACAGCGGCGGGCGGAGCGGGTTGGCAGTTGGCGGAATGGATTGTTGAAGGCGAGCCGACAATAGACATGTTGGGTATAGACCCTCGTCGTTTTGGAGATTATGCGACACGCGCCTATTTGATTCGCAAGAACGAAGAGGCATATCGCAATGTTTTCACCATTCACTATCCGGATGAAGAGCGCGAAGATGCTCGCCCATTACGAACACCACCTTGCCATGACCGATTGAAGGCGTTGGGAGCGGTATTTGGACAAAAGTTTGGCTGGGAGCGCGCGAATTGGTTTGCGCCGAAAGGTTCGGAGGCAAAGGATGACTGGTCATTCCGGCGTTCGGCGTGGTTTTCGCATTCTAAAAACGAGGCGTTGAATGTCTCTAAAAACGCGGGGTTATTGGACATGTCGGCTTTTGCAAAGTGTCGGATATCCGGACATGGCTCACGAGAGTTTTTGAATTACATGTTTGCGGGACGTATTCCAAAGACCAACGGGCGGATAGCATTGTGCCATGCTTTGAATTCGCGTGGCGGAGTTCATTCAGAGTTTACGGTTTATAAGGAGAGTGATGATTCATATTATATGGTTTCAGCGGGAGCCTGGCAGCGCTTGGACCATGATTGGATATCGCGGATTTGGCGAGGATTGGGCAAGAAAGACGATGGTTCGGTGAAGTTTGAGAATTTGACGAATCAGCGTGGCGTTTTAGTGTTGTCGGGACCTCGTTCACGAGAGATTATGCAGGCGGTGTCGCCTCGAGAGGACTTTTCCAATGATGGATTTAAGTGGTTGACGGGACGTTGGGTTGATGTTGGCTTGGCGCCGACATTGGCGATACGGGTGAATTTTGTCGGAGAGTTGGGATGGGAGTTGCATCATCCGATAGAGTATCAAAATCACATCTTTGACGCGATTATGGCGGCGGGTTCGGAGTTTGGACTTCGTCCATTTGGCATTCGTGCGATGGACATGTTGCGCATTGAGAAGTCATATAAGTTGATAGGTCAGGAGTTATCAATAGAATACGCGGCATTTGAGTCGGGTTTACAGCGTTTTGTGGATTTGGAGAAGGGAGATTTCATGGGACGCGAGGGATTGTTGGAATGGCAAAAGCGGGGTTTTGCGTGGCAGAGTATCACGTTAGAGGTTGGAGAGATAACGGATGCGGACGCATTGGGCAACAATGCATTGTTTGACGGAGAGAAGATGATTGGTCGAGCGACATCGGGCAATTTTGGACCTCGTTTAAACAAGTCATTGGCATTGGCGATGGTACCTCCGGAATATGCGAAGCCGGGGACGAAATTATTGATAGACATATTGGGCAAGAAGCATCCGGCGGAGGTGTTGGAGGAGAGTCCGTTTGACCCGCAAAACGAGTTATTGCGAGGATAGCATTTAGTCATGCCGATTTATGAATACGAATGCGGCAAATGCGGTCACCGCGATTCGGACATGGAGTCGATTAACGCGCCTCGGACAAAGAAGTGTCCGAAGTGCGGTAAGCGGACATTTACGCGATTGATATCGGCGTCGGCGTTTCACTTAAAGGGCGGCGGCTGGTATGCGACAGATTTTAAGGACAAGCCGAAAGACAGTTC
>JAWONR010000147.1:0-3383 GCA_033865115.1 Candidatus Persebacter sydneyensis
CCGCTGACACTCATGGCGGCGGCATACAACGCCGCCGGATAATACTTCTTGCAATAAGCCGTGCGATAGGAAACCAATGCATAAGCGGCGGCGTGTGCTTTGTTAAAACCATATTCGGCGAACTCCGCAATTTGATTAAACACTTTCTCGGCGTCTTTTTCAGACATGCGCCCGGCGGCGCCTTGAATAAAACGCAAACGTTGTTGTTCCATCTCTTCCGGTTTTTTCTTTCCCATCGCGCGGCGCAAAATGTCGGCTTCGCCCAGGGAATAACCGGCAATCTTGCGAGCGGTTTCCATCACTTGTTCCTGATACACCCACACACCGTAAGTTTCCGCCAGAGAATCACGCAAATCCGGATGCGGATATTCAATCTCTTCTTTTCCGTGTTTGCGGTTGATGAATGAGTCCATAAACTGCATCGGACCCGGACGATACAAGGCGATGAGGGCGATAATGTCCGCAAAACGGTCGGGTTCAACTCGGCGCATCATGTCGCGCATGCCCGCTGATTCACATTGAAATACGCCTTTTAATTCTCCGCTGGAGTATATTTGATAGACCGAGGCGTCGTCCAACGGCACTTTGCCAAATGAAAAATCATCCGACACTGCGCCGGTTTGTTTTAACATCTCTTCCGCGCGAGCCAAAATGGTCAGGGTTTTTAATCCCAAAAAGTCAAACTTCACAAGTCCGATTTTTTCAATGTCGGTCATGTCCATTTGACTGACCATGCTGTTTGTGTCTGCGGCGGCATACAACGGACAAAACTCGGAAATGGGACGAGGCGCGATAAGCACGCCGCCGGCATGAGTGCCGATGTTGCGGGGCAGACCTTCAACCGTCTTTGCCGCGTCCAATAAGCGGCTGACTTCCGCATTGGCTTTTACTTCTTCGCGAAGTTGAGGTGATTCTTTTAACGCGCGTTCAATTGTCATGTCCGGTGTGCCGGGCATGAATCTCGCCACCCGGTCACAAACTGAATAGGGATATGCCATCACTCTGCCGGCGTCACGAACCGCACTGCGCGCGCCGATTTGTCCGAATGTGACTATCTGTGCGACTTTCTCGCTGCCGTACTTTTGTGCGACATATTCAATGACGCGGTCGCGTCCGTCCACGCAAAAATCAATGTCAAAATCCGGCAGAGAGATGCGCTCCGGATTTAGAAAGCGTTCAAATAAAAGTCCGTAGGCGATGGGGTCTAACTCCGTAATGTTTAATGCATAAGCAACCAATGACGCCGAACCCGAACCGCGGCCGGGTCCCACGGGAATGTTTTGTTTTTTCGCCCACCCAACAAAATCAGCGACGATTAAATAGTAATCGCCATAGTTCATGCGATTTATAATCTCCAATTCCAAATGCAAACGCTCTTCATATTCCGCCCGTTTGTCCGGAGGGATTCGGTCCTCCAATCCTTCATGAGCCATTCGTACAAGCATGTCCGCTGCGGTCTCTCCTGTTGGCGCGTCTATCTTTGGCAAATGGTCTTCTCCCAATGAATAGGCGAAGTTGCAACGTTGGGCGATGATCGCACTGTTCTCCAACGCCTGAGGCATGTCTGCAAAACGTTCACGCATGTCATCGGCGCTTAATAAGTGAGAAGGTGATGCAAAAGGCGCCCGTGCCGGAGCCGTTAATAACCAGTTGTGGGCGATACACCGGCGCATGTCCAACATTTGTGAATCCGTCTCTCGCGCGCATTGCACCGGATGTGTCGCCGCCAACGGCGCGCCGACATGCGCGGCAACTGATGAAGCGGCTTCGGCTTGTTTGTCGTCTTTGTCGGCTCGCCATGTCTCCATGTAAAACCGGTCGCCGAGACATTCACGCCATCTTCCCGCCGCGGTGCGCGCGCGTTGTTCGTCTCCGTTGCGTAATGCGCGTCCAACTTCTCCTCGCGCACCGCCCGACAGAATGATGAGTCCGCGATTGTCGTCCTCCAACCATTGCGGAGACAATGTCCCGCCGTTTTCGCCGTAGGCGCGGGTCAATAGGTGATTCATGTTGCGGTAGCCATGGTCATCGGCGCATAACAACAACATGTGATAAGTGTCATTGCGCCCGCCAAAAGGAACTTCGCAGCCGATGATTGGCTTTATGCCGTTTCGCCGACATGACTCAAAAAACTTCACCGCGCCGAAGATGTTGCCCAAGTCGGCAAGTCCCAGCGCCGGCATTTTTAACTCGGCGGCGCGTTCAATGACGCCTCCGGATGACAGTCGCGCCGCACCTTCGGAGACCGAATACTCGCTGTGCACGCGTAAATGAACAAAAGAATCCGACATAAAAATGCCATTATAAATCATTTGATTTATGCCCGCCTGTATTTTGTAAAATGCCCGTTAATTGCCGCTGATTCCCCTGTTTTTGCCGGATTAATGTAAAAATTGCCACTAAAATGCCAAAAACTCGCTCAAAATTGCCGTAATAAGCCAAAAATATGCGATAATTACACTATGTCGCGCATCTATGACGCGATACTCTCTAACTCCAACACTTAGGAAAGGAAGCTTCAATGGCACAGGTGGCACAGGTAACGCAGGTAGCGCAGGTGGAGGGAATTGCAGCAGGCGATTTCTTTGTAGACGGTATAAGCGGATTTTTCGAGGGCGTACTCGCACTCGGTGACTCTCAATTCTTGTCCGGATTGATAGTCGTGCTCCTGCTCGCCGTCCTGCTGATGTTGTACAGCAATCGCAAGGTTGTTCAAAACACTCACAAGCTGCATCACGACGATGTCAAAAACGTGCTCCAAAACCTGTGGGGCATGGAATCCGCCATTAAAACTTATATTATGGAATCGCGCTCGTATCGCCCCAAAGGCGAGATGACCATTCCGATCGCCATGCAGGAAAGCATGGCGAATATGTCCGAATTCCACGAACGGATGGAAAAGGAAATGAATGAGTTGCTAACGCAAATGAAAAAGCCCGTTGATAGAAGCGCTGGAGGCACTCCAAGCGCCTCCGGCAAAGACAGCAAAGACTCCAAAGAAGACAAAGAGGCGCAAAATCGATTGGAGGCGAAGTTGGAAGCCATTATAGAACAAATTAAAGCCGACCGCCGGGATGAAAACAACGCCGCCGAAATCGGCGATAAGTTGCGCGGTCTCATGGAACAGCAGGGCGTTTATTTGCATGATGAGTTTGCCGCGATAAGCGACAAAATTTCCGCATTGCAAAACGCCGTGCCAAGCACAGGACAATCGGACACTCCCGTCTCTGGTGCTCCTGTTTCGGGAGCTCCTGTCTCTGGTGCTCCCGTTTCCGGAATTCCCGTCACTGAAACTCCCGTTTCTGGAGCGGCTGTCTCTGGAATTCCTGTCACTGAAACTCCTGTTTCTGGAGCCGCTGTTTCTGGAATTCCCGTCACTGAAA